>CAVCWN010000318.1:0-15690 GCA_963605975.1 Desulfovibrionaceae bacterium
TGAGTATGTGAAAAAACGCCTTTCAGAAGAAACAAGCGATTCAGAAGAAACAGTTAATGAAGTTTCAACTGAAGAAGTTTCTGACGAAGAAACAAAGGAAGAAGAAGGCGAAGAAGCCCCTTCAATTCCAGTAACAATGGCGACAAATGATAATGCAATGAAGGGCGGTTTGGCTGACCTTTTCAACAGCATTAAAGGGAGAAGATAATGAAGAATTTAAATTTGGACATTGGATTTAAAGGCAATGTTTCTGTATCTGCCCAGGCTATCCCACTCCAGGAAGGATATTTGAAGCTTGGCGGAATTGTTGACCCAGAAGCAACAAGCGCGCTTTCTTTTGGAAGAGTAGTTTCTGCAGAAAGTGCAAAGCCTGATGTATTTAAGGCAGGAAAAGCAAGCGGCAATGTAGTTCGCGGCATTTCTATTTGGGACGATTCAATCGCAGCAAATGCACCAGCCCACCCGGACAGTTATTTACAGGGCTTGCCTTGTGCAGTTTTGGCTCATGGCTTTGCTTTTGTAAACGGTTGGACAAAAGAAGCAGCTGGCGCAATTGACCCAGTAATTGGGGCAGTTGTAATTTTCAACACAACAAGCGGCGCTATCGAGTTTTTGGAAAGCGGCTCAAGCGCACCAAGCGGATATGAAATCCTGGAAGGTGCAAGTGTAAAAGACGTTGACGAAGACAATGGCGCACTTGTTTATTTAGGATAAGGAGAAGTTGATGATAATTAATTGTGCAAAAAACATGAAGGGCCTGGCAAAGATTGCAAACGCCCTCGTTAACGGAAACTCAAAGGCAAACAACTTGCTGCAGGACGCAACTCTTTCAATTGGCCCTGCAAGTGACCCGTCTT
This sequence comes from Desulfovibrionaceae bacterium, assembly GCA_963605975.1. Taxonomy (GTDB): domain Bacteria; phylum Spirochaetota; class Spirochaetia; order Treponematales; family Treponemataceae; genus Treponema_D. The sequence goes on from CAVCWN010000318.1 coordinate 858, forward strand.
TTGGAGTTCCAGCTTCAGCAGTAAGAAACCCGATGTTTGTTGGTGACGCTCAAATGCTGGGCGGTTTGGTAGGCAGTAACGCCCAGTTGGATACACTCTACCGCCAGGATAAAAAGTCAGTTGACTTAAGACCGACGTACAACGCAAAGACTGGAAAGTATGACATGGTTGTTTCAAGAAGTGGAATTAAGACTTCTTACACAGGCGACGGCGCTGCAGACCTTATCGGCATGCAGACAATTTCACCATGGAACGCTTCTTTCTTCCCAGAAATCTACAGACAGCCTTTGCTTTATAGCCATGCCCGTGACCTTGTAAAAAGAAAGGCAGGTTCTAACCCATGGGGAGAAACACAGGCTTTGCAGCTGGCAGCATATTCTGGCTGGGGTCAGTTGAATAACGCCGGCACAGTAGGCGCAAACCTTAAGAAGAATGTAAACGTCCAGGGCGGAATGATGGTTAATAATATTATTAACATCAAAGTTTATTTTAATTTCACAATGGAAGAAATGCAGAGGGCCGAAGGAGACAACGGTTCACCTTTTGCAAATTCTTTGATGGTAGAAAAGCAGCGCTATGCTCAGTATGTAATCGACATGATTACAGACTACCTCACCTATTATGGAAACACAGAAACAGACACACCGGGCCTTTTTGATGTGAATGGTATTACAACCTGGGGCAGCGATTCTCTTTCAAAAATCGCAGCAGACACATCAAACACAAACCGCGGTTCAACAATGTACGCAAAGCTCTCAAACGCAATTACAGATTTTATGGGTGCTAGTTACAACAAGTTTGATATTGTACGCGTGGCAATGTCACCGACAGCATACAACTTGCTGACATCTACCCCTTATTCTGACGTTTACAATCCAAAGTCAACGCTGGCAGTATTTGCAGAAAACTTTGAAGCTGGCGTTACAAAGAGCGGTTCAAAGCCAAAGATTGAATTCTATTCTGACCCACTTCTGGCAGAAGGAACAGACTTTAACACTTCTGGTTCTGACCGCATGGTTATTACAGCACCAGAAGTTGGAGCAGGCCCACAGGACGAACAGCAGGATATTCTTCTTCTGGGCGTTCCTCTTGAAAACTTTGTATACCCAGTTTATCCAAACAGTTACGACCAGCAGCACGCAGTGCTCCGCCGCTTCTCTGGTGTATTTGCACCGGTTGAAAAGGCCGTAAAGGTTTATTCTGGCTTTGGAGTTTCAAACTAAAAGAAACAGGTTCAGCTGGGGCTTGAGGCCCTGGCTGTTTATTCTAATCAATAGGAAGTAATCAAAATGAAATATATTCAGTCTTTTTATAATTACGCGGTGACATTCTCAAGCATTGCAAAAGGCGTTCCTGCAAAAAATGCAGAAGGCGATTTGCGCAATATTGTTGAAGTAACTGAAGCGGAATTGGAAAAGCTCAAATCAAATGAACCACTTTTTAGAAAACTTGTTGACCAAAAAAAATACAGAGTTTTGGACAAGCTGCCGGAAAGTTACAAACCTGCCGCAACACTTGTAAATGAAGCAAGGGCCCAGGCGGAAGAAGCAAAAAAGGAAGTTGAAAGTTTAAAGGCACAACTGGCAGACAAAGAAAAAGAAAGTGGAAATTTTTCTAAAAAAGGAAAAGCTGAAAAAAAGGACGAGCAGAAAGAAGAAGTTTCTGCCCAGGGAGAGTAAAAGAAAATGGATAGAGACACTTTTTTATATGCTGACAACTTCCCAGCATTAACAGATTCTGAAATTGAAACAGCCTTTAAAGAAGTGTCCACTCTTTTTTCAGGTGTAAAAACGCTATGGGCTGTTTTAGAAAAAGATTTGCGTGAAGAAAAAAGAAAACTTTGCATGAATCTTTTGACGGCCTGGTATCTTGCAGACTTAAACCCCGCCAGCGTAACCGGCGTAATTGTAAATGGCGGCATGGCGGTGGCAAGTAAAAGCATTGGTGGCACATCATTATCATTTCAAGATATGAACGCGCAGGACGGACTTAAACAGCTTAATTCAAACGTGTTTGGTCAAAAGGCTTTGATGATGAAACAAGGGGCCCCGGAGAGGTTTGGGATATATGTTTAAAGTAAAGAAAGAAGATATAAGTATCCAAAAAATCCAAGATTTCGCTGCCAAAGGGAGCGTTAAAATTTTGGTCGGATACCCTTCTGGTTTACAGCATGTAAGTCCGGACGAAAACGGAAACCTTGTAGAATTAGCAGAGCTGGCAAAAACTTTGTCTTTTGGGACTGGCAGAATTCCACCCCGGCCCTTTATTGAAGAAGGCATAGAATCGCAAAAAGAAATGATACAAAGCGAACTAAAAAGACAGGAAGAAAAAGTGGCCCAAGGTCAAAGCGGAAACTTTGACAAAATTGGCACAATGGCAGTTGGAGCAATTCAAGAATTTGTAAGAAGTGATTTTTACAAATCAAATGTTCCTAACGCACCCATGACTGTTGAAAACAAAGGTTCAGACATGCCGCTTATAGATACCGCTCAAATGCTAAACGCCTGCACTTACATTGTGGAGGGTAAAGAATGAATGGGATTTATGGCGATGTGCTTTTAGCTTTTGCAGAACAGTTCCGGACATTTAAGGCCTTTACAATGACGGCCTTAATAAATGGAGGCTGGGCCCTAGATGAAGATAGTGAAATTACAGTCCAGGGTATAATGCAAAATGGCAGCGGAAAGCATTTAAAAGACAGTAACGGAAATCTTGTAACAACACGCGGCCTGGAGTTTTGGACAAGGGAAGAAAATCTTGACGGTTATTTTATTTCTTTTGAAGAAGACATTTATCGTTTAGAAACTTCGAATGACTGGACTTTTGAAGGCGGTTACACAAGATATTCATTAAGTAAGGTGGTAGGAAACAATGGAACTGAATCAAGCGACCCTTCGTGGAATACTGGCTCAAATTCTTTCAGTTGATGAAAGTTTTGTAATTCCAAAGCAGGGCAACTGGTACAATCCCCAGGAAAGTGAAAACAAACCTGCCACGTGGTGCGCATACAGGATAAAAAGCAACAGGCCACGAACCGCGCCATTTTATGAAGAAGTGGACGGAAAGCAAACTTGTCTTGTTTACAAAATTGCAGAAATCGAGCTGCAGTTTGTAGGAAAGCAAAGTGAAGAAATCGCGCAAAGCGTTTCTATGTGGCCCATGCGGTCAGATGTTCAAAAGTATTTTAAGAGCGTCCAGGGCGCAATTATGTACGATGACATGACGGCAATTTCTTCTTTCTTTTCACAGGAAGGAGGAAACACTGTCACCGCGTGGAATGTAACTTTTAAAGTTTTGTGGGTTAGTCAAATGCCCGCAAATCAAAACATAATAAAGACTATAGATATAGGAGGACATACTTATGTCAAATAATTTTTATGGTTCAATAGCACAAAAAAACGTCAGTTTTCCAATCGAAACTGTTATTGAACCTTTAGCAGGCGAAAACTTTGCAAGGGCAATGATTTTTGCACCTTCTACAAAGGAGGAAGAGTATTACACCGGAGAGGCAACAATAGGCACTGTTATTGAATTAAATGCAGGAAATTACAGCGCGCTAACAAGCGGCACTTTAAAAGATTGGCTTGTGCCATTTTTTAAGAGTGCAGAATCTGGAATTATCGGCCTTGTTTTTTATGACGAAAAAGACCCAGAAGATTATTCAGGATTAACAACAGCATATGAAAAGACAAAACTTTACGCTTACTTTAAGTTTATTCTTAATGAAAGCACTGATGCACAGGTTGCCCTGGCGAAATTGTGTAATGCAGACTCTGAAATTTCTACTTTGTGGGTAGGAACATCAGACTCAAATATTTTAAGTACAGGGGGAGAGACAACAATAGTTGAAGCCCTTTCTGCAGTTCAGTCAAATGCGCGCGTAATTTACAACGCAGACTCAAGCATAAACCCAGCCCTTGCTCAGCTTGGAAAGACACTGGCAACTATAAACGCAACAGGCTCACCAATTGGTAATTCAGTTGACATGGTGGCATTTTCAACGATTAAAGCTTCCGGCACAGACGGTGGCAATTTGTCAACAGTTGATTGCACTACACTGGACGGTAAACACGTAGGATATAACACCTATGTAGGAGACGGCACAGACAACGTTGTAACCGAAGGCTCTCTTTCATTGCAGGGCGAAAGTGTGGGGGCCGAATGGGTAAAGAATTACATCACATATTTGTGCAGAGTTCAAACCGCTTCTTACATTTCAAAAATGAATGTATTTAGAAATAATGGAACTTACAAAGCAATTCTTTTAATTCTTCGTTCTGCCGTAAAATCTTTTGTGGAAATGGGACGCCTTACAAATTTTGAAGTAACCGCTCCAGAATTTTCAGAACTTCCTTCTGGAAGTGATAAAATCACAGTGCCAAACGCATGGCAGGCAGATTATGTTGATAATGTACGCTCAGTAACAATTTACGGAACGCTTTACATTCCATCGTCAAGCCGCTAATAAAAGGGGGATAAAATGGCAATACATACAGTAGAAGCAGCAGGTCAAATTGTAGTCGTTCTTAAACACCCATTGTGGAATAATGGGACACCGACAATTATTGACGGATTTAAACTTGAAGGTCAAATGGTACAGGCCCAGCAGTCAATGGATTCTTCAAAAATAATTCCTTTGGCAAACGGAAACACAATCACCATTACAAACAGCGTAGACGCAGGAACATTGACATTTAATGTTTGCAAAACTCTTTCAGATGGAGACATGGCACACATTGCAAATTACCTTCGCAGGACAGGGGACGCAATCGGTGGCCAAATTTCTATCACACAGAGCGCAAACGGCAAAGACGTCGCCACTACTTTCTATGGCTGCACGGTAAAATCTTGCCCACCTCTTAACGTACAGGGTAATGACGCTGCCGATTACCAGGTGGTTTGGAATTACGCATATTCAGAAACGCCAGAATTAAATAGCGCAAATGACGGCGCAACTTTGGCAACAACGTCATCATAAAGATTGAAAGGAGACAAAACAAATGGAAGCATTAAAACTAACACGCGCTGATTACCAGGAAGGACTTGAAAAAATCAATGAAGCCGTAAGCGACAATACCAGTTATCTGGACAAGTTTACGGTAAACCTTCCAGAAGGATTAAACTCGGCAAATTGCCTTGAAATATGCCGGGCCATGCAGGACCCTTCATTAGAGCAAAGAATTCGCCTTACAAAAATCTGTATTGCAGGAAAGAACGTAAGCGTCACATGTCCAAATGGGGAAACAGAATCTTTTAAGATTATAAACCCAGATGACACTTTTGACGCTTTCGAGCTTTTCAAAAAAGAACCTATGGCATTAATGGCGGTTGCAGATTGCGTATATGGGTACATCTTAAAAAAATCAGTGCGGCTCTCCAAGCCCAAGGCAGCAGCCGCAGCGGTGACGGATTAAAGCAGGCAAGAAGCCAAAGAGTTATTAAAAGAATGGTGCGCTCGCCATATCTTTGGATTTACTACAGTTTTAATTCAGAATATGGCAGGCAACCCGTCGACTTGGAAGATATGCTCGACGGGCTGTCTGTTGAAAGGGCAAAAAGCGAAATAGAAAGGATTTATACAGAAGAATGAAAGTCGGCGGTTTTTTATACGAAATTGGCGTTGAAACAAACCAGGCCTCTTTTAATAAAGCGCAGGGCGCATTAAAGGGACTGGGTGACGCGGCAAAAAAACTCACAGGAATATCGGCACTCTCAGCAACTGGCCTAATTGCAATGGCAAAGGCTGCCGCTTCATTAGAAACAGCTTCTTTAAAGACCGCCTCTTCTATTGGCATAAGCACCAGCAAATTAGACTCCTGGTCATCAGCCGTTGGTGCTGCAGGCGTAAACGCAGCCAGCCTTACTTCTAGCATGGCCCAGCTTGAAACAAAAATGCAAAGAATGAAGCTGGGCGAAGTAGACACAGGCCTGGCAAAGTCCCTGGGCATGATGGGCATGTCATACATGAGCGTGGCCAATATGGACGCAGACCAAAGAATGAAAGCCGTTTTTTCACAGGCTAACAAAATGGGCGACCAGAAAAAGGCTGCAATCCTCGTTGGTGACATTTTAGGTTCCGGGGCAAAAGATTATTATGAATATTTAAAACTATCTGGAAAAAGTCTTGAATCGCAGTTGGAAGAAGCAAGGAAACTGACATTTACAACCGAAGAAGACAAAAAGAACGCAATGGTTTTTCAACACGAAATGAAACAAGTTTTGCAGGCTGTAAAATCGATAGGTTCATTGCTTGGCACTGGCATAGCAAAAGAATTGACCCCTATGGTTCAAAAGTTCAAAGAATATTTAATGGCAAACAAAGAACTTATTGTTTCTGGCATAACCGGATTTGTAAAAGGTGCGGCCGAAGTATTCCAGGGATTCATGGGCGTAGTTTCAAAAATAGTTCCATTAATTAAAAAGCTTGTGGGATATTTTGGTGGGCTTGATAAGGTGATTATTAAAGTTGGTTTAGGAATTGCCGCCCTTAAATTTAAGAATGTTGCCGTGGGAATCTTGGAAGTTGTAAAAAGTATGAACATTGCAAAAATGGCATTTAAAGGCCTGGGTCTTTTTGCCCTTTACAAAGTACTTGAAGACATAATGGGATTTTTTACAGGCAAGCGGTCAGTTACTGGTTTAATTTTAGCGAAAATTGAAAACTTAATTCCAGAAGAAACACTTGAGCATTTAAAAGAAGTTTTTGCTTCTATAAAGGAAAGTGCAAAAACGCTTTTTGATTGCCTTATGGATTCTGGGATAATTCCGCGAATAGTAGAAATAGGGGACACTTTACTTGAAGCACTAGGGGGAGCGTTAAGTATTACAATAAACAAACTGGGCTATTTAGTAGAAGCGCTTTCAAAATTAATAACTGGGGATTTTTCCGGGGCATGGGACGCAACTAAACATTTTTTTAGAGGTGACATTAACGGGGATACAGTTGATTTTATTACTTCCGTAACCTCAAGCATGAAATCCCGGGACGTTTTGAACGGCGGCGAAAACCAATTACTTTACGACAATTTAAAAACGATTGCTTTAAATGACGCAAACGACCCAGGGACAAACTCAACTTATTGGAGACAATACGCAAAAAGCAATTTAATTAAACCTTATGATTTAACTGAGGAGTTGGAAAAAAGGTACTGGGAGCATAGAGAAAAATTTGGCACCAAAGATATTGATATGCTCATGGACTTGACCGTTACAAAAGAAGAATCGCAAAGAATAAGAAATGAACGAAAAGCCGCTGCAAAAGAAGCGGCAAAAAACGCCCCACAAATCACAATCGACTTTGACTCCCCAGAGGTAAAAGAACAGTTAAGACAAATTAATGTAAAATCTTTAACGGGGCCTTCAAAAGTTAACGACGGCATTATTTCCCCAGGCGGACACGTTACCCAGGTGGCTTCTGACGACTGGGTTTTTGCAATGCGCGATGTTGGCAATTTAGCCGCAGCCTTTATGCCGCATGGCATGGGCACGGTGATGAACGCGCCAGTTACAATAAACCAAACTTTCAACGTAAGCGCTGGCGCCCGCGATATGGGCTCAACAATCAAATCCCAGGCATACAAGGGAACTAGCCAGGCCCTGCTGCAGAACTTAAACAACAGCGCCCGCATTTTGCAGCTTATGCCAGGCACAAGATAATTTAAGGGAGGTAAAAAAAATGGTGGTTGGTCATACTTTAAGTTCACTAGGAATGTTAAACAATCCTGCAGGCGAAACGGCCGTAAAATCTTTTACAACAAATCCGACTTTAACAAATCCAAATGATGACAGTTTTTTTATAGAGCTTTTTGTTGAAAGTCACGAACAGACGGCAAGCGCAGAAGTTTCAGAATCGCTAATAATTTCAACAAGCACGGATTCAAAAAAATATATTTCAGACAGCGTGGCCCCTGGACCGTGGGAATGGAGTTTGGAGGCTTATATAAAAGCAGACGAAGCGGATTTAATTGTAAATTGTTATCAAAGTTTAAAAACAAAAATTGAAAGGTTAAAAAAGGTTTATGAAGACGGCACAAGATTAACCTATAAAGATATTGACTGCAGCGAATACGAAGACGTTGTAATTCAACAACTTTCAATTAGTTTTGATAGCGAAAGTGCGAATGTTAGAAAAGTTTCTTTGCAATTAAAAAAAATAAATATCCAGGAATCGGAAAGTTCAGACCTTACCGTTGACGAATACAACGCCACCCCAGCAAGTGGCACTAGTGACGGCGAAACGCAAGAAAGCGGCCTTGTTACTGAAGACGATGAAGAAAGTGACGCAACCCCGGAAAGACTATGGCTTGAAGAACATTCAAACATTACCGCAGACACACCAACAAAATACGTAAACAAAAAATGACTATAAAGGTATGGCAAGGAAGTACAAAGAAATAAAACTTATCCCATGGCCCGCCACAGAAATAAAAGACAATTTTAAATTTGAAGCGCTGGTCAATGGAAAGCAGTTTACCTTTAATTTTAAATGGCAAAATAACCGCTGGGATTGCTGGGTAACCTTTCCAGACGCAACCGTTAAACAGGCGGGCGTTTATCCAGGCGTTTTAAACTGGGCGTCGGCGCTGGATTATTCACTTGTTTTTATAAGTGAATTGCCAGAATTAAACAAAGAAAATCTTTTTTTAACTAGTATAGTTTTAATAATATGGCCTTAAATTTTAATCGAATTATAGAACTTGAATTAGCAAGTCAAAATGATAGTTTTAAAATCTCATGCCCTGCAAAAGGAAGAAAACCGGATATTGAAATTTCTGGCGTCATGGACCAATCAGACCAGGTTTCTAATTTTGAAGTAAGGATTAAAAATCTTTATACAGATAAAATCCTTGCAGACTATCAAACCATAAAAGTTACGGCAGGCTATGAAGGCAATTTGTCTACTTCAATAATTGGTTCAGTAATGAACGTTTATACCAGTGAACCTGCCCCGGACAAAGTAACGGTCATTCAATGCCTGCAATCACAATTGACAAGTTATTTAAATAAAACCGTTTCGCTTTCACTAAAGGCGGGCTTTACCCTAGAAGAAGCTTTAAGGCAGATTTCTACAGCGCTAGAATTTAACGCGCCCCAGGTTGATTCTTCAATTACGAAAACTGCCGCAGCACCTTTGCAGACGTCAGGCCTTGCAAAAGACGTACTGCACTCTTTAAGAAGTTACTGGCCAGATGTAGTGATTGTAGTTGATAACAACAAATTGAAAGCGACCCCAAACGACAGGGGCACTTCAAAAATCTTTAATATAAATTACGTAACAAGCGCGCCACAATTTTCTGGTAACCTTATAACTTTAACATGCCCATGGGTGCCAGATTTAAAACCGCGGGATTATATCAATATAAAAACAAACTTTTATGAAAAGGATAACACGCTAAACGCCACAGATGTAAAAAGTAAATATTTAGTTAATTCTATTTCATTTACTTTTGGAACTATAAATTCAAACACGATGACAATAGAGGCGATTGCATGAGTGAAAATATAGTTGAAAGTCAAAAATATACAGACCGCGATTTTATCGAAAGTATTTTAAATTCATACTTCATTGTTGATTATGGATTTATAACAAAAGTAAATGCCGATAAAACCGTGAATGTAATGCACGCAAAAAAGCAGACTTTAAAAGACGGCAGCGAATTGCCAGCAACAGAAACTTTAAATATTGAAGTTTTATCCTTTTCATGTAAGGCCATTTCTTTTAACGTTGACTATGCCCAGGGGGACAAAGTCCTTCTTTTAGGATTAAAAGATTATGTTGAAAAAGTCAGCGATGTAACAAAAAGTGAAAGTGCCAGCGTTTGGATTCATTACAAAAGGGATAATTTAAAAGCCCTGCCGCTTTGCCTTTTTGACGAAGAAGCAAAAATTAAAGTGGAAGCAAAAGACGGTAGTTTAAAAATTGACACTGGCAAAAACACAGAAATTACTTGTGGCGAAAATGTAAAAATTGATTCTAAAAAAATTGAATTAAATGGAAACAGTAAGCAGCTTGTTACCTGGAAAGAATTAGATAGCGCTTTGCAGCTTATATGGGAAGCGATTAAAAATCATACGCATATAGTTTCCACAGAAGGATCTGCCACAAAACAAGCGGGGACTGCATACGCTAGCCTGGCTTTTGAAGGCATGGCTTTAAATATTGACGCAGCCAAAACCGCAAGCATAGTAACAGGGGGTTAAAAAATGGATTTAAAAATGAATGTAGAAAAAACTTTGTCGAATGGCAGCACAGTATGGGACGCTTATTATTTAGACGGCATAGTGCCCTTAATTTCTGGCAGTAATGAAGATGTGCAGGGAGCAACAAGCGCGGCCCTTATTCAAAAAAACACCATTCCGCAATTACCTTCCGCAGGCGTTCCATGGACAAAATATTTGACCGGTCAAATTTCTTTTGGAGTTTTAGATAACTACATAAGGCAATCATTAAAGGCATGCGGAAAAGAAAATTATTCTGTAGATTACGAATTTAAAAATGACCATATAGATGTAAAGGTTAAAAAGGAGGTTACAAATTGAGCTTTGAAATAGATGGCGTAACATGGACACCAAAAACAACAATAGAACACGCAAATTCTATAATGAATAAAATCAATTCTTTGTTGCAGGAAAATGACATTAAAGACGGTGACGGAAATTTAATGCAGTTGAAAAAAAACTATTCAAACGCCATGTGGCTTTTAACGCTAGGCGCTGCTTCTGTAGTTGCCGAAAATGATACGCTTTTAAGTGCAGCAATTAACTCTTTTAATATTCCATTATGCGATGACACTCAGATTGAAAATCTTTTACCTATTGCAGCAGTTGAAAGGAATGCAGGTTCTTATTCAACTTTAAAGCTGACAGTAACGGCAGCCCTTACCGGGGAATGTTCAATACCTAAAGGGACAAAGGCGCCTTTTGGTGATGTTAATTTTGTTGTGCAAGATGACATTATTATCCCCGTGGGCGAAAGTAAGGAAATAGAAACAAAATGCGACACCCTGGGAGCGGTTACCGTTTTAAAAGGTGAGGTTACCGCTTTTGAAGACCCTATTACAAATCTTGAAAGCGTAATAAATGAAGAATCTAGTGTGCCAGGGACAAAGGCCGAAACCATAAACGATTTAAGACAAAAAATAGTTTTAGGGAACACAATAAAATACACCCTGGACGGTTGCCGTGACGCCCTGGAAATTTTAACAGGCGTTTCCTATGCGCGCATTTATTTTAATTACAATACCACCGAAGAAACAACCCTTGCCGGTGGCGTAAAATTAAAGCCGCGTCATGCTTACATTGTAATTTATGGCGAAAGTGATTTAATCGCAGAAACTTACGCGCAATACATGAGCGCACCGACGCAAAACGCAGAAGACGCCAGCGAAGAAGTAAAAAAGGTTCAAAACTGGATAACAACTTCCGGGCAGACAGTCCCAATTTATTATGACCTTGCAAGTGAAAAAGACATTTATGTAAAGGTGGTTTTAAAAAAGACCAGCGATAATTCAGACCAGGTTGTAAACCAGATAAAAAGGATTTTAATTGAATCCAGTGCTTCCTGGGAAATTGGAGAGAGCGTAACCGCACTTTTAACATCAGTTCCTTTTGCAGACATCACATTTGCAGAAGTCGCTTATACTTTGGTTTCTGCCGATGGCGTAACATATGACAATGTAGTTGACACAGGTTGCAACGTACTGGCCCGCATAAAAGATGAAAATATAATAGTGGAGCAACTGGAGTAGTTTATGATAGAACATCACAAATATTTACCTTCACAATTTACAGGCCCGCTTTTAAACTCTTTTGCCCATGCCGTTGAAGCAGAATTTATGGACGCAAAAACAATAGAAAATTATTTAAAAAATATTTCCATTAATACCGCAGAGGAAGAAGAGCTTGAAAACATAGGCCTTTTAATAGGGTTTCCTCGTCCATTAGTTCCAGATACTTTTACCCTAGAAAATATTTTAATCCTAGGAACTTTGCCCCTGGGCTATGACACAGAAAGCGGACTTTCCGAAATTAATTCTCAAGTCGGTGGCGAACTTTCTACTATTAAAGTTGAAAGCGGAAATTATTTAGCCCTTGGAAGTTACAGAAAACTTTTAAAAAACGTTGCATATATAAAGCGCTATGGCATTACATTAAAAGCGGTTGACGCAATAGCGCAAAGCGTAGATTCAAATTATTCAATTAGCTTTGACGAAAACAATGATATTAAAATTGTTTACGAAAGAAGCATAGGCTATAAAAACGTGTGGCTTTTAACAAACCTTTTTTACCGTTTTGCAACAGAGCCACAAGTTTTAATTTCTTCTTAATTTTTGGAGGATAGAATGATAAAAACACAAGATGAAGAAAGCTCAAAAGCATTAGTAGATTATCCAGTATTTAGCGACGCAGGTACAAAGACAAAGCCAGATGACGCAAAATATTCTGCTGGATTTTTGGCTGGAGATGTACTGCCAGCAGAATGGCTAAATTATTTTTTGAATAAAGACACCACAGGGATTACAAGAATTAATGACGGCCTTTTGTCTACAGAAAAAGAATTAAATAATGTTGTGACCGCAGGCGGCCAAACACCGAGCGAAGACAGTGATAGCCAGGTTCTAACTGCCATAAAATATTTAATTGCACAGGAACGCCAGGCAAGCATTAACGCGGCCCACCCAGTGGGCTCCCTTTACTGGACATCTAGCAGCGAAGACCCAGCGGTGACCTTTCCAGGCACCACGTGGAAACAAATAAAAGACACCTTTGTTTTAGCCGCAGGTGACACTTACAAAGCAGAAGCGACAGGCGGAAAAGCGTCAGTAACGCTGTCGGACACCAATATCCCAGCCCATGTACATGCAATTACTAGCGGAACGACATACCCGGGCACTGTAGACGGAACAACAGGAAAAGTTGGAACGAAGGTTACGAGTTACACCAATAATGGCGGCCTAGGGACAGCAGGAAAGTTTTTTTCACAGGGAGCAACAAGTGGGGATATAACATACGGTTCGCAGGGTTACACAAAAACCGAATATACCAACGTTATTGACATCAAAGGTTGCACAGAGTTTCAACACTCGCCATATGCAGGAACTAAAGCTTTTGACATTCTGCCTCCGTATATTGTTAAATATTGCTGGGAGCGCACGGCATAATTTACGCGCTGCTTTCCTTTGCGTGGGCAAACAAATAGCGGTAAATAATATTTTTAACAACCTGGGGCAAAGCGTCGCTATAAGGCTGCTGGCCATATCCCCCTATAGGTAAAAGCGGATAATAAGCATTTTTGTATTTTGCAAAAATGCCCGCTTCACTAATGCAAAGTAAAATATTTTTTCTGGTCAAATCAAAATTTGGGCAATAAAATTTCGTCCCTTGGAAAGTTATGCAGCCGCATTTATCACCATGCCTTTCAAATTGAGCAGATAAAATTTCTTTAAGATTTAAGGGTGTTTTTAACCAAAAGGTGTTATCACAAGCAGGTTCAACTTTGTATTTTGAATTAAAATAATTTATATATTTTTCAAGATTTTTATTGGCTTCTTCAATGTTTTTAATCCCATTTTTATAAAACCAAACAGGCAGCTGCCCTTGAATAGTATGCCACATTCTTTCAACCCGACCTTTTGCTTGTGGGGACCATGCAAGAATTTGATTAATATTTAATTCAGACAAAATGCGCTGCCACTGCGTTCTTTTTTGGTGCATAACTTCTAATTTTTTCCAGCGGGCTAAATTCTTTTTACGCGGTGTAAAACAAAAAATCGCTGCACGGTCTGAATAAATTTCTCTTGGCACTCCATAATTTTTACAAGTTTGTTTTAGAATTTCCATGTAACCGTAAAGACATTCATTTTCAGTAAGATAAAGGCCTGTAATTTTTCCAGTGGCGTCATCAATAGCACCTGTTAAACAATATTTTTTATTATCCCCGCTTTTGTAAAACCAAGGGAAAGGCGTCCCGTCAACCTGGAGCATATCGCCTGCACATTGCCGCCTTAACCGCGGCCGGTGCACATGTTTAACTTTTTGCTTTCTTCTTTCCGGGGATTTTATTCCATTTGATTTTAAAATATTAGAAAGCGTTTTATAAGAAATTTTTATATTTTCAAATTCTTTAAGACATTCACAAAAATAAAGAAAATTAACATCAGAATAATCCGCTTTGTAAGTAGAAACAATTTTTTGTCGAACATTATCTGGGGTTTTATTTACAGGAATCTGCCCCCTATGATGATTAATAAAAACCTCATTTCCAATTTTCAAATATTTTTTCTTAAGCGCGCAAAGCCACTGCTTAGAATATCCCGTACTTTCCGCCGCCTGGGTAAGAGTATATTTTCCACTAATTAACCCTTTAATATAAATGGGTAGAATCTTTTTATTTTTCAGTTTGTCTTTCATTTTTGCCTTAACGGAATGATGTAAAAATTTCTTTAATATTTTTTTTAATGAATTTTAACGATTTCACTTGACATTCTTCTTCATGAATACAAGAAACAAAGACTAAAAAGGGTAAGACTAATAAAATCAAAAAGTTTAACTTATTCTGGACTTTTTTCTCCAATTCACTTTTTATTGAAATTACAAATTTCTGATTTTAGAATTTCCACAAGGAACATTTATAATTTAATGCTACATTAGTATTTTTTTACAGTCAAGTTTCCCCCCCATGCTTAAGCCTTTTAACATTCTCCACTCCCCCTACTCAGTTCCAGTATTACATCTTGAAACAAATTTTCAAATGCAATATAATCTTGATACTTAAATATTAGGGCGATTAGCTCAGCTGGTAGAGCAACAGACTCTTAATCTGTGGGTCGGGAGT
>CAVCWN010000319.1:0-13682 GCA_963605975.1 Desulfovibrionaceae bacterium
GCTGGAAGGCCCGACCCCAGACGCTGCCGACAGGCAGTGGCTGGGGGAACGCCCAAAAACTTTTCTAAAAATTTCTCCTACTTCATCAACAAAAAGGCATCCAACTTTTCGAAAAGTTCCTTGTTGAAAGTGCCGTCGAATTGCAATTGGAGTTCAGGGATTTTTGATTTTTCTACATTTTTTACCATGTTCAAAATGGTTGCTGCATTTTCGTAACTGGCAGTCAAATCCAAAATGGCAGAATAATTTTTTGACGCCTGGATTTTTTTTGCGTAACGGTAGCGGCCATTTGCCCCAGTAAAAAGTTTAAAGCGACGGTCAGCAATTTTTAAAAGACCTTTCACATTTTTGCATTCGCGGTTCAGTTTTTTGATTCTAGATTTGACCGCAGGGCTAAGTTTTTTTTCGCGACGCAAGCGGTCATTCCACAAAAATACAAAATATTCTTTTAGCGAAATCACTTCAAAATCAACGTTGTGGTTTTTGAGGTAAGCAAAAATGTCTGAATTGCAGGCCTTGTTTAGTAAAATAAAAAGGTCGCCGGTAAGGAGGATTTTTTTACCGCTGGGTTGAAGGAGGTTTTTGTAAGGGTGATTGTCATGATGATTGTCGAAAGTTTTCGGGCTATTCTGTCCAGTTTGATTATCTTGCTCCAAACAGAAATCTTTCAAATTTTTATCGGCCCGGCAAAGTGCCTGCCAGAAAATTTCAAAAGCTTTCCTGTCTTCCCCACTTTCTGCCAAAATCAAATCTTCAACTTTTGGAGCAATTATTTGGATATTTTTTTTGCCCTGACTGTCCAAAATCGAGCGAATTACTTGGACATAAAATCCGTCACTTTCAGAACCGCATGTCTGGAAAAGCAAAAGCTGATGATTTTTTTCATCACTAGATTCTGCAAAGGTCATTACATCTCCTGCCAGGCTTGCAAAGGTCACGTACTCTTTGCTCGTACAAAAATCTTTTCCAAAAGCCAGACTTTTTTCACTGGTTGCCGGCAAGAGTTTGGCCTTAAATCCACTTTTCAAAAATTCTTCGTACAAAGCCTGACTCAAAAAATCATAATGGGGAATAAAAAATTCCTTTTCTTTTTCCAGGTGAGCAAAATCCGCCGTAAGTCCTTTTTTCTCGCCTGCAGGGGCATCATCCTCATAAATCTTATTTTCATTTTTTTCCAGGTTAGATAAAAAGGCTTCAATTCTGGTTATCAATCCTGTTTTTGAATAATGCTCGTCAACTTCAACCTGCAGATAAGGTTTTTCGCCCATAATTTCTGCAAAAAGATGGCTAATCATCGTGTCCGGTCCGCAGCCGTGGTTGGTCAAATAAAGTGCATACAAATTTGGGGTGTTTTTTATGATTTTTGCCCCGCTCAAAATATGCTGACTAAATGGCCAGTAAAGATTTTCGTAATCTTTGGCAATATCAACATTGTGGCCTTCAAGATTTCCCAGGGTGATAACGTGGCAACCCCTTTCCAAAAGCAAATCCGGCAATCCCATATTCAAAACATCATCAATCAAACCGTAAGTTCGGGTAATCAAAACCAGAACTTTTTCCTGACCAGAAACTTTTTCGAGGAATTTTTTACCGTCCTCCTCCTGAATTTTCTGTGCCATTTTTAAAGCCTTGCCCGCTTTCATCAAAGCATTTTTACATTGCAAAGGATTTCGTCCAAGGGAAAGACCGATTTTCAACATTTCCACAGCCATGTGGGGAGCTCCCATATCCATCTGCAAAACAGGATTCAAAAGGCGGATACCCTTTTCTTCCACTTTTAAACTTTGAGCTATAAGGCGGGCGGCAGTCTGCATATAAACGCAACCGTAATTATTTTTTAGATTGGAAAGTTTGTGCTGCATTGTGTAAACCGATGGCATAAAAATATAATCGCAACCGGCTTCTATCAGTTCTTGAAGATGGGCGTGCATCAGTTTGATTGGAAAACAAGTTTCTTCCTGGACAAGGGCCTGACTTTGCTGAACAGTTTCTTCGCAAGTTTTTTCTGAAAGGACAACATTAAATCCTAGTTCCGAAAAATATGTGTAGGCGAAAGGAAAAAGTTTGTAAATCATCAGACTGCGGGGAATGCCGACAGTCTTTTTTTCTTCCGAAAAATCTTCGCGATATTTTCCAAAAGTCGTTTTCTGGATATTTTCAAAAAGTTCGCGGTTCATTTTAGAAAGTTCGCTATCATCTTTTTTGATTTTCAACTTCCCAAAATCCTCCTTTGCCAAAAGAGCCATTCCCAAAGCCCCTGTCACACTAAAATATGGGCTGATTTTAAAATTGTCCCCAAAAATCGACTTAAAAGCCGCCACAATTCCTCGGTTAAAGGCCAGCCCACCCTGGAAGCAGATTTTTTTCCCGATTTTTTTATTTGCCACAACCTTGTGAACATAATTTTTTACAACCGAATAGCAAATTCCTGCACAAATATTTTCAAGATTTTCGCCACAGGCAATTTTGTTTTCAATGCTGGTCTTCATAAAAACCGTACACCGCCCGTCAAGGTTTGCAGGATTTTTTGATTTTAAGGCCATTTGCCCCAGTTCAGCGGCCGTAAGTCCCAGACGCTCCGCCTGGTCTTCAATAAAAGAGCCTGTTCCAGCCGAACAAACTTTGTTCATCGTAAAATCTTTTGTAATTCCGTTTTGACACTGAATATATTTTGCGTCCTGGCCACCAATTTCAAAAATCGTATCGCAATCAGGATTCAAAAAAAGTGTTGCTGTAGATTGGGCCGTAATTTCGTCGCGAACAAGGGGGATCTTGAATTTTTTCCCAATCATAATTCGCCCGGAACCAGTCACCCCAGAATGAATTATATTCAGATTGTCGCCATATTTTTCTTTGAGCTTGTCAAAACCTTTTTGAACCGCCGCGGAAGAATCGCCCAGAGTTTTAAAATATAAAAAATCCACAACTTGATTTTGCTGATTTAAAAGCAGGAAATTCGTAGATGTTGAGCCAACATCAATTCCTAAAAAAAGTTTTTCGCCGGGAATAAGGGCGACCGTTTTGTGCAAATCTTCTGCCGGGTAAGTGTCAATGAGAGGTGGAAGGGGATTTTTTTCTAGAGTATTTTTTTCTGAGGATTTTGTGATAAGGGGAGATGATGCGACCAAACACCCACCAGTGGTGGAAAAACTTTCTCCGCTGCACCCCATTTCCCCACCTTGGGCGTGGGCACAGGCAGAAAAACTTTCCACATTCCACTCAATCCCCTTTTCCGATGCCAAAAGAGCTGCCCCCGCTGCTTGAATTGTGCAACTTTCTTCTATTGAAGGCATGCTCTATAAGAAATAAATTAATTTCTATTGCGGCAATTTTTTTAATCTGGTGGGTACTTTCTTTGATTTACCCGCCGATTGTAATTCCAAAGATTTCCGCGGTTTTTACTTCGATTGTAGAAATTCTTGCCTCCAGCAAACTCTGGCTTGAAATTGGCAAAACATTTTCCCGCCTCTGCTGGGGCCTTTTCTTTGGAATTACCTTTGGCCTGATCGTAGGATTTTTTTGCGGCATAAACAAAACTTTCCGCGAAATTTCCAAAAATTTTATCCGCATTTTACAGGTAATTTCTCTAGTTTCCATTTTGATTCTCACAATCATCTGGCTGGGATACAACGGTAAACCCGCCATAGCCATTGCCGCCATCGCAGTTTTTCCAACAATCGTAATTTGCGTTCAAGATGCAATTTTGGGCCTGGACAAAAATCTTTTGGAAATGGCAAAGTTTTTTAAATTCAGCCGCCGCCAGAAAATCCAAAAAATCATCTGGCCCAGCATTAAACCCCAGTTTTATTCCGGACTGAAAATTTCTGTAGGAACCGCGTCAAAAACCGTCGTGATGGGCGAAGTTCTTACAACGGTAACAGGAATTGGTGGGCAAATTGTCACGGCAAGACTCAACATCGAAAGTGAAAAAATTATAGCCTGGACAGTCGTTTCTGTCGGAATGTATTGGATTTTTGACAGAATTATTTCCTTAATTTTTAAACCAAAACGAATTTTTAACCCAAAATGCTAAAAGTTTCTAATCTGAAAAAATATTATAATCACCGCAAAATTCTCAGCAATCTGACATTTGAAATTGGACAAAATGAAATTGTTGCGATTGTAGGACCAAGTGGCTGCGGAAAAACTACCCTGCTCAACATCATTTCCGGTCTGACGGATGATTATCTGGGCAACGTAGAAAAATCCTCAGAAAAAATTGGTTACGTTTTCCAGGAAGACCGCATTTTGCCCTGGCTGACAGTTTTTGAAAACATCAAAATTGTTAACGAAAGTGGCAACGACGAGCAAGTCCAGCATTACATCGATTTGGTCGGCCTTAACGGTTACGAAAAATTTTACCCCGAAGAGCTGAGCGGCGGAATGAAACAGCGGTGTGCCATTGCCCGTGCCCTTTATTTTGGCTCTGATCTTTTGCTTATGGACGAACCTTTTAAATCTTTGGACTACATTCTTAAACAAAAAATGCTCCAGGATTTGCTTGCCATCCACAAAATCCAAAAAAATTCCATTTTGCTGGTCACCCACGACATCGACGAAGCCCTGACCCTCGGCGACAAAATTCTTGTTCTCCAAAAAAATCCCTGCAAACTGGTCCGCGAAATCCCTCTGGCCAATTTGCGTGCGACCGGCACCTGTGATTGCAAAAAAGTTAAGCAGGAAATTCTTGATTTGATTGATTAGGGCGGTCCGGCAAGCTTCATTCGCTTCGCTCATTACGCCTGCCGTCGGCAGTTCCGCACTTCGCTAACGCTCTAAGTCCTCGGGGCACAAATAGTGCCCCTGCGGTCTTCGGCTTCGTTTGCTGAAGCAAACTTCGCCGGTGCTACATTGCCTACCGCAAACTGAGAGAGTTGGCTTAATCGTAGGCAATCAAACACTACAAAACTTTCTTTCACTATTTTCTCACTAAATATTATTAAGCAAAAGATTTGTTTTAATATTTACAAAAAAACAAAATGTGTTTTATAAATATAATTTTTTGTAAATATGATTAATAGAAATTAATACAAAAATTAATACAGCAACTTGACAAAAATTTAAATAATGTTGTATTCTGCCGAAAAGTTTATTATTATAACAATATAGGAGGGTAGATAAAATGAAAGTTTTATTTACTAAAATGGTATTACCTTTTTCGGTTGCTGTTGTCTTTAGTTTTTTTAGTTGCGACGGCGAAAAGAATAGCCTTGCACGGGAACTTATAGATGACAGTGCAATAACAGTTAATTGGGAAAATTCTGCTTCAAATGACATTTCCTCTTTCCAGGCAAACGTTAGTGTCTATAGTATGGATAATAGAAAAGACACGTTGTTAAAACTTTCTTCAACCTACAAAATAGCAACAAAGTTGATTGATGGAGAACAATATATTCGTATGGATTATCCAGATGTCTATTCTGATGGACATTTTCGTTCCGTTATTTCTAATGAAGAAGAAATGCTTGTTGTAGATAGTCAAAGTGAAGAAATTGAATATAAAATTCCAGTAGCATCTTCATCAAAAGATTTAGCTTTTTTGCAAGATAACCTTGGATTTGGAAATGTAAACCTGGACAAAATCAAAACGGAAGCCAAAAAGCTTGCTTTTGATGTAATTGATGACAATGAAAAATCTTCCATGATAATCAGTATTCCAGATAATGGTTTTTCTACAAATTTTCAAAAAAGAATTTCAACAAAAGTTACTTATGATACTACAAATGAACTTCTCACCCAAATGGAAACAATAGATGTAAAAAATAACGGTGCAACTGTAACGACTACTATAGAGTTTGCATATCAAGAATGTGATGGAAATTATGTAAAGGTTGGTATGATAACAAACATTGATACAAAGTATGAAGAATTAGTAGAAACTGTTAGTGATGAACTTTCATATTTCAACTCACTGGAAGAAATTCCAGAACTTTCAGAGTCTGATTTTGAAAAATTACAAGCAGAAGGAAATATTTTTGAAGATAGTTCAATAAAATTTGGTAATCCAGCTGATTTAAGTTCATCAGTAACAATTGTAGAAATTTATGAAGATGTTGCAGTAAACGCGACAGAAGATTCTGTATTTAAACTTTTGTTTTAAATAAAGCAAAAATTAAGGGAGAAAAATTGATATGAAAAATATAAAAAAAATTATTGCTAGTACAATCTGTGTTTTTACATTTTGCCTTTTGTATGCTGCAACTCCAGGAATAGGAAATAAAGTTTCAGAATTAAAAACTGAAGGTTATCGTATTTTTCAAGGCTTTAATTTTGAAGATTTATCGTCTGAAAGTCATAAAGAATCATTAGAAGAAAGGATTAACAGTGAAATTAATTATGTAATAGAAGATGATATTGAAAAAAATTATACAGGACCTTATGCAATTGTTGGCCACAGCCAGGGTGGTTTAAGAGTTTTAGCTTATGCTTCAATGCTGGAAAGCAGAATAAATGATCCAAATTTGTCAGAAGAAGAAAGGGTAAAGGCGAAAGGTAGTTTTCAGCGTTTAAGTGGTGTAATTACAATGTCAGGAATTGATAGGGGCTTAAAGGCTTTAGAAAATAACTTTGATACATTTAGGGTAAAGTTATTAGAAGATGGAAACATTTGGTTAGACGGTATTAACGGTTTATGTAGAGTAAGTTTAATTTTAACAGCTTTTGAAAACTGGGCGTTAAAAGCATTGGAGATTTCGGATGCCAATGATATTGTTTATAAAGTTGCAGATTGGTTTCCAGATTTTGCCTCAAGTTACATATTAGCAGGCTGGGATAGACAACCATACAGTGAAATTCCTGAAGTATATGATATGGTTCCAGGTTCAGATTTTATAGAAAAAAATGTTTCAAAAACAACGTCTGTAACTTATAAAAGGCAAACAGGAACAAGAACTTACCGCTCTTGGGAAAGAAAAGGTTTATTTTGGTGGTGGGTAAAACACGAAGAACCTGTTTACACAACATATACTGTTTATAAAGATAATCCTGAATTTTCAAAAACATTACCTATTGGCTATGTTGTAGGAACAGACAGTAATACTCTTGGATTATTGGATGACAAAGAAGACGAAGTTAGAAATATATGTGAAACTGTTTCAAAAGTGATGGATGTTGGACAAGTTGCGAATCATGTTATGTGTTATGCGACGTTGGGGATTGGATTTTTGACAGGTCATTATACAGCATATAAAGATTGTTGTAGTGCAAGAGATTGGTTAAAAAATGTTGATGGTGAATTGAATGAATTAAAAGGTTCCGAGGAAAATGATGGTCTTGTTGCAAAAGAAAGCCAATTTTATCCAAAACAATTTTATAATCCTATAACACAAGAATACGAAGAAGTACACACAAAGGTTTTGGGGAGAAACGAGAAAGGTTATGTTGAAGTGTGTAAAAACCACAAAGATATATATTGTCAAGAAACTTTTGATGATGTAATTATTCCTATGATTTATCAAATAAACGAATAAAGCAGGGGAATAATATCTAAAAATTGGAGGTTTATGATGAAAAAATCTTATATTTTTTTTCTTTTAATAATCATGCTATCTTTTGTTTCTTGTGATTGGGGAGATAAAAATTCTAATAATTCTATTAGTGAAGAAGCAAACTATACTCAAAAAGTTGTATGGACTTATGAAGCGAAAAATGTTTATGCTTCTAATCTTTGTCTACAAAGTGGTCAATATTACTATATAGTTGAATATTCGTCTGAAAATGGAAAAGATTTTATTTACTCAAAGATTGAGTTGACAAATGGACAGAAAGTTTGGGAAACGGAAGTTTTTTCTTTAAGTCCTCTGTATTCTCCAGTAAAAGCAAATGTAAATGGAACAGACTGTCTGATAATTCTTGATAGTAATGAACTTTTTTACTTTATAGATGATAATACTGGGAAATTATTAACTTCGCTTACTTTTTATGAAAAATTAGATGAGTATGGAATCTTAAATACAGAATGGGATGATTTCGTAATGGGCAACCCAAAAAAGTTTTTGTTTGTTAATAATTCTCTTTATTGGGCTAATAGATTTACCGATGCGAAATATGATAATCCAGAAAAGAAATTCCAAGGTATTGTAAAATTAGACTTAAAAGAACTTGATTTTTCAAAACAAAATGAACCTCAGTATATTAAACCTGAGTTGGTTTGGACAAATAATGATACTAGACAATGGATTCATATGGTTCCTGTTGAACAAGACGGTGTTATTTATTTCTTAACTTATAATCAATTCCAAAAAGATTCATATTGCATTTTAGGAGCATTTGATACAGGAAGTGATACTATTGTGTGGTTAAATAAAAATAATAAACTAACAGGTAATGGTTATAAGAATATGTTTATTGCTGATAATAAGCTTTTTGTTATTGAGGAAGGGCAAGGTTGCTATAATTTAAAAAATGGAGAGGCTATATGGGAACAATATCAAACTGCAGAAGAAAGAGATACCCAAATAGATATTTGTGCTAGTTTTTACAGTTTTGGAATATCATATGATAATGATCTCTTGTATTATACTAATACAATGGGGCAATATGCTTCATCTCTTTATGGTGTTGAAAAAGAAACTGTGAAAAATATTCAGTGCTTGGATGCAAAAACGGGACAATTTGTGTGGGGAGATTTACCAAATAATCCTGGCTCTCTTTATACAAATCCTATTGTATTAAATAAGCAGTGCTTCGTAGTTGGTTGGGAAAATCTTAGAGTTTACAATTCAAAAACTGGAGAATTAATAGGAGTAGACAATTCTGTAAAAAGTCATGGAATGGAACAAACAATTTCTTATGATGACATGTTTATTTATTTTAATAGATCAAGTCCTGAAAATGGAACAAGTGTTCTAACTGCCATCAAGGCTTATGATTTATGAATATAAAAAAAACAATTTTTAAAAGTTTTTTAATTTTATTAATGACTCCTTTTATTTTTGCCTGCTCGGATAATTTTGATGGGCTTTCCGTTCGGGTAAAGGTAAAATCCGAATTTGGAAAAGATGTAGATTTCAAAGTTTTTCTTGAAAATTCATCTGGGCAAAATGTGAATGGGGCTCAAGTTTATGCAAGTTCCTCTTCAGGAATTGTTGAAATACTGGAATTTGAAAATGAAAATCAATTTTATTTTGGAAGCATTAATGGTTGTGAAGATGATTTTTACACAATTAAGGTAAAATCAAATCTTCTTAAAAGTCCTTATGTCTTAAAAGTTCCACATACAAGATTGACTACAAAACCTGTTCTTACTACTTTTGCTGATTCTTTGGGTAATAATGTGTTAAAAGGAAATTCTTTAAAAAAAGAAAATGAAATACAACTTGCCTGGACGGATATTGGAGAAAATATTACATACCAAGTGCTTGTTAAAAATACACTCATTACAAAATGGTCAGCCTCTGTAAAGAATTGCAATGTAATAATTCCTTCAAATACTTTGGAAGATGGTGCTTATTATCTTGTAATTAATGCACAAAAATCTTATGGTGACATTTTTTATGATACAGAGGATTTTTATTCTGTATCAAATATTTCTAGTGCAACAGTGAGTTTCTGCCTTGAGTAAGATTTTTATAAAATTTATTTACAGGGTCTTTTTCTTTGCTATTCTTTTTAATCTCTTTTTTTCATGTAAAAATGATTTTGGAAATAATGATTACAATTTGGAAATCTTAAGTCCAAAATCTAACTGGACATATTCAAACGAAAGTTTAATTGTCTTTTCCTGTAATGTTTCAGGGCAAGGTCTTTTCTGGTATTCATCTCTTCAGGGAAAAATTGGACAAGGAAGAGAAATTACAGCAAGACTTTTGCCAGGCATTCATGAAATTACTTTAAAAGATGAGGTTTACAATAAAACTGCAAGTTTATTCATAAATGTTCAAGAAAAAGAAAATGCACTTTCTTTGATAACAGCCTTTCCTTTTATTATAGATGAAGAAAATCAGACTGAAAATTTAAAAGTAAAGGCTGGAATTATTAGTCTTGATGGAAAAGTTGAAGATTTGGAATTTCAATTTGAGAATTTAAGTGAAAACTCAGAAAATGAAAAATTCCTTTCCAATACAATTTTAAAGGATATACCAATAGACAATAAAATTTCTGCATTAAAAGTATTAACCCCAGACTTTGCAAGAAGCGCTCTTACTGCAGAAAGTAAAAATAAAAAAGACTTTTATGTAATTGATACTTCAAATTCATATTCTGATGCACATGAACTTTGTGCAGAAAAATTTTATGAAGATGAAAGACTTTCTATTTGGCTTCCAGAAAACTATAACTTTGATATAAACCTTATAAATGAAATAATAGAAAATTTACAAGGCAATTTGTTAAAGCATGTAAATCAACTTTGGGGCGATTGCGCTGATGTAAATCAAGATGGAACTTTTGCTATACTTTTTAGTCCTACTATAAACGATGAAAAAGTTGCGGTGGGATTTTTTAATTCAGCTGATTTTTTTGAAAACAATAGAAATACTTCTTCAAAAAGTTATAATCCTTACAGTAATGAAATGGATATTCTTTACATTGCTGCCCCAGAGAAAGGAAGTAAAAATTATAATGTTAAATCAATTACCGCAACAATAGTTCATGAATATACACATGCAATTAATTTTACTAACAAAACATGGAAGAAAATTTTTGAAGGAAATAATGATGTGGTTCAAGAAGAAACTTTTTTGGATGAGGGATGCAGTCATTTGACAGAGAGTCTTTGCGGTTACGGGATTTCTGGTGGAAATTGTGATTTTGTAAATCTTTATCTTTCTAATATGAACTTATATTCCTTTTGTAAAAAAAACTATTTGGGAAATTCTGATAGTGTAGGGCAGCGTGGTGCCATGACTTTATTTTTGTACTACCTTTTTAATAAGGCTGGAGGAATTGAATACAGTAATGACCAAGATTTTTTAGATAAAGGCGGGATTTCTTTTTTAAAGTCAATTATTAACTCTTCTGTATCTGGTTGGAATTCAATAGGTGAATATTTTTCTAAAACTACAGATTGGCTTTTTTTGGAATTCGCTCAGGAAATTCTTTCTAAAAACATGACAGAAATTTTTGATTTTGATTTAAAAGATCCTTTTACTGGTGAAAATATTTTTTCCTGCAATGAAATAAAACTTTTTTCACTTTCTGAAAAATACAATGTTTTGCCTTATTCCGTTTTTGCTTTTGACCTTGTAGAAAAGACAGATATTCTTAAGAAAATAGATGCAAGTGGCCTGGAAGGGACTTTATATTTTTATTGGAAAAATTGATGATATTTCAATATTGAAGTAGACAAGAGGAGTGTTGCTTTTCTTTTGGAACTTTTTGCGTTAGGGCGTGGAAGCCCTTTAGTTCCGGAGTGGAGCGGGCAATTTATTGCACGCGGAACGGAGGAATGAGCGGATAGCGAAGGCTGGAAGGCCCGACCCCAGACGCTGCCGACAGGCAGTGGCTGGGGGAACGCCCAGGAATTTTTTAAAATTTTATCACTACCGCAAGCGAATCTTCGACCCAGTGTCCGACTTGTCCACCAAAATTGCCGACGTAATTCCCGAATAAGTTTCCATTTCGCTCACGTGACTAATCATACCCACCATTTTTGTTTCGCCAATTTCTGTCAAAACCGCCATGGCTTTTTCAAGAGTGTCTGGGTCAAGGGTGCCAAAACCTTCATCAATAAAAAGCGAATCCAGCTGAATGCCGCCACCGTTGCTATTCTGCACAACATCGGTAATGGCAAGGGCCAAACTCAAACTTGCTTCAAAAGTTTCGCCGCCACTGAGTTCTGCCGCATCAGACATTTTTCCGCTGTGGCTGTCAAAAACCTGTAAATCCAAACCGCGAAGACCATTTCCCCGCCCATCTTCCGGCTTTTTCAAACTGAAAGTAAAACGTCCGTCCGAAATGTCATAAAAACGGCGGGAAGCAAAATCCAGCACCTGTTCAAAATACAGGGTCAAGGCCCAGGTTTTAAAAGGCAATTTTTGCGGATTTGAGCCGTTCAAATTGTCAGACAAAGCCTTGAGCGGTTCAAGTTCCTTTTCAAGTGTCAGCTTTTTGTCCTGCTCAGCCCGGATTTTTTCAAAAGTCGACTGATAATCGTGATATTCTGTCTGTTTTGCGTTCAAATCATTATTATTTTTTTCCAGTTGCTCAGAAATTGTTTTTTCTTCTGCCCCAGCCTCTTCCAGTTTTTTGAGGATTTCCCCTGCCGGCAAAGGATTTTTCTTTTTTGATGCTTCCACAGCGTCTTTTGCCGACTGCAAATCTCCATAAAACTGATTGTAATTTTTGCGATTTTTTTCCAGCTCAGAATCTTCAATAATATTCTGCTTTACCTCGGCAAGATCAGCAAAAACCGAATCCGCAATTTTTTCTTCCAGAAGTTTTTTGTCCGCCGCAGCCTGCTTTTCGTATTTTTCCAAATCATCCTGGTACTGAGCCACGGATTTTTTTTCTGCCGCAAGTTTTGTCCCAGTCTGATTAAAAGAATTTTCCCAGGTCTCAAAAGTCTTTTTTTCACCGGCAATTTTTTCCTGCAAAAACTTTTTCTCTTCTTGCAATTTTTCAAGCGAGTCGCCTGCGGAATTTTCCAGTTCCTTTAATTCGCCTTCCAGCCCAGAATATTCTTTGTCCGCCTGGTTAAATTTTTCGACGGCCACGTCATATTCTTTTTTCAGTTTTTCAAGAGTGCTAGCCCAGAGTTTTACTTCATCAGAACTTTTTTCCAAATCTTCAATCTGGTCGCAAAGGGAATTAAATTCGTCCTCCACAAGCGAAAGCTGGCGGTCACTTTTTATTTTAGAAAGATTTTCTTCATAACCGCGGATTTTTTCTTCTTCCGCCGAAATTTTTTTGTCCGTCTGAGAAAGTGAGTTCTGAATTATTTTGATATTACCTTCAAAAGTTTTAATCTGCTCGTCAAAATCAAGCAAACCTTCCGGTTTTTCTGCAATGCGCGGATGCTGCAAGGACCCGCAAACCGGGCAGGGCGAATCTTTTTCAAGGCAAAGCGAAATGGTGTAAGCAAGATTTCTTGTTTCCTGGTCTTTTTTCTTTTGCTGGATTTGGGCAAGAGTTTCCTGCGTCCGCTCCAGATTTTCTGCAGTCGCGATTTTTTCTTTTTCAAGATTTTCTTTTTCGCACAAGGCAAGGGCTTTTTTGGAAAGCAAATCATCACGATTTTTACACTCGGATTTTTCGTTTTTCAATTCTGCTTTAATATTATTTTTTGAAAGAATTTCATCACTAAGGGCCTGCAACTTTTCTGCCGCAGATTTTCCGCCGAGTTTAGAATTAATTTCCTCAATCTGCCCTTTTTTCTGATTTTTTTCCTGGCCAAAAGCCTCCCGATTTTTAGCAAATTTTTCCAGTGTCAACTTTTTTTCCTGGGCCTGGCTGGCTTTTTTCAATTTTTCTTCCAAAAGCGAAAGTTTGTTGGAATCATTTTCTGTCTGTTTTTTAAGTTCAGCCATTTCATCTTTTTTTGATTCCAGCTGATTGTAAGACGCCTGAAAATCCGCCATTTTATTTTGAGCCTGAGCCAGATTTTCCTTTGCCTCAGAGTGATTTTTTGCAGAACTTTCGTAAAGCGAAATATTTTCTTTAAGCCCTTTTGCCTTATCCGCCTTCGCAATTTTCTGATTTAAAGCCTCAAAATCCTTTTCTTTTGCTTGAAGATTTTTCAATTT
>CAVCWN010000320.1:0-10442 GCA_963605975.1 Desulfovibrionaceae bacterium
ATTGAAACTCCTGAAGGTCCAAACATCGGTTTGATTGTTTCACTTTCAATGTTTACCCGTGTTAATGAATACGGCTTCCTTGAAGAACCTTATCGTAAGGTTGAAGACGGAAAGGCTACAGATAAAGTTGAATGGCTTTCTCCAATGGATGAAGACAAGTATGTTGTCGGACAGGTTGTTGAAGGAATGGGCGATGATGGTTCTTTCCCAGATGAACTTGTTTCTACACGCTGTCGTGGTGACTACACTTTGCGCTCTCCAGAAGACATTCAGTACATGGACGTTTCTCCTCGTCAGGTAATTTCTGTTTCAGCTTCACTTGTTCCTTTCCTTGAACATGATGATGCTAACCGTGCTTTGATGGGTTGTAACATGCAGAGACAGGCAGTTCCACTTTTGTTCCCGGAACCACCTCATGTTGGTACAGGAATGGAACGCAAGACGGCTTATGACTCTGGCGTTTTGATTAAGGCTAAGCATGATGGAGAAGTTATTTGGGTAGAAAGTGACCTTATCAAAATCAAGGTAAAGGGCTCTAAAGACGGTGCTGTTGATGAATACCGCCTGCTCAAATACCAGAAAAACAACTCTGATACATGTAACCACCAGAGACCAACAGTTTCTGTTGGAGAAAAAGTTAAGGCTGGCGATGTAATTGCTGACGGACCTGCAACATTCAACGGAGAACTTGCTCTTGGACGCAACCTTCTTGTTGGATTTGTTCCATGGAACGGCTACAACTATGAAGACGCTGTTCTTATCAGCCAGAGAGTTGTAAGGGAAGATATGTATACTTCTATGCATATCCACGAATTCCAGGTAGAAGTTCGCGAAACAAAATTGGGTCGTGAAACAATTACCCGTGATATCCCTAATACAAATGAAAAATCTTTAGACAACCTTGATGCAGAAGGTATTGTAAGAATTGGAGCTAAAGTTCGTTCCGGAGACATTCTTGTTGGTAAAACAACTCCTAAGAGCGAAACAGAAACAACTCCGGAATTTAAACTTTTGAATTCCATCTTTGGTGAAAAGGCTAAAGAAGTTCGCAATACATCTTTGACTTTGCCACATGGCGTTCAGGGGGTTGTTGTTGATATTCAGCGCTTGAAGAGGGGTGTAGATGAATTGAACCCTGGCGTTGAAGAAATTGTAAAAGTTGTAATTGCAGATAAGCGTAAGCTGGTTGTTGGTGATAAGATGGCCGGTCGTCACGGAAACAAGGGTGTTGTTGCGCGTATTCTTCCTATAGAAGATATGCCTTACCTTGAAGACGGTACCGCTCTTGATGTTTGCCTTAACCCGCTTGGTGTTCCTTCACGTATGAACATTGGTCAGCTGATGGAATCTGAATTGGGACGCGCAGGTATGGTTCTTAACGAATGGTACGATTCTCCTGCATTCCAGACACCTTCTCAGGAACAGATTTCCGAAAAACTTTTGCAGGCTGGTCTTACAAAAGACTGTAAGCAGATTGTTCGTGATGGACGCACTGGTGAACCTTTCCTTAACCCAATCTTTGTTGGTGTAATTTACTTTATGAAACTGCACCACTTGGTTGATGATAAGATGCACGCCCGCTCAACAGGACCATATTCTATGGTTACACAGCAGCCACTTGGTGGTAAGGCTCAGTTTGGTGGACAGCGTCTTGGAGAAATGGAAGTTTGGGCACTTGAAGCATACGGTGCTGCAAATACACTTCAGGAAATGATGACAATTAAATCTGATGATATGAACGGACGTTCTAAGATTTACGAATCGATTGTTAAGGGTGACCCTTCAGCTCCAATCGGTGTTCCAGAATCATTTAACGTAATGGTACAGGAACTTCGTGGTCTTGCATTGGATTTTACTATTTATGATGACAAGGGCAAACAAATTGCTCTTACAGAACGCGATCAGGAATTGATTAACAAGTCAAGTGCTGGTTTTGATAAGGAGGACGAGAATGCGTGATATTCAGGATTTTGCAAGTCTTAAGATTAAACTTGCTTCTCCGGAAACAATTAGGGCATGGTCATACGGCGAAGTAAAAAAGCCGGAAACAATCAATTACCGTACACTGCGTCCGGAGCGTGACGGTCTTTTCTGTGAACGCATTTTTGGTACCACAAAGGAATGGGAATGTTACTGCGGTAAATTCAAGAGCATCCGTTACAAGGGTGTTATTTGTGACCGCTGTGGTGTTGAAGTTACTCATTTTAAGGTGCGCCGTGAAAGAACAGGTCACATTGACCTTGCAGCTCCAGTCAGCCACATCTGGTACTATCATTCTGTACCAAGCCGCATGGGCCTTCTTCTGGACATCCAGGTTGCTGCCCTCCGCTCAGTACTTTACTACGAAAAGTATATTGTAACTGATCCTGGTGAAGTTCCTGACCTTAAAAAGAACCAGTTGCTTTCGGAAGAAGAATATAATGAATTCTACGAACGCTATGGCGAAGGTTTTTCTGCAGGAATGGGTGCTGAAGCAATCAAAACTTTGCTTGAAAAGCTTGATTTGGATCAGCTGGCAGAAGAACTCCGCGAAAAAATGCGCGAAAAGGGTGCAAAAACAGACAAGCGCCTTCTTAAGAGAATTGAACTTGTTGAAAATTTCCGTGAATCAGGAAACAAAGCTTCATGGATGATTTTGGATGCCATTCCAGTTATTCCGCCGGATTTACGTCCTATGGTTCAGCTGGATGGTGGCCGTTTTGCAACATCAGATCTTAATGATCTTTACCGCCGCGTAATCAACAGAAATAACCGCCTTAAGAGATTGCAGCTTATGTCTGCTCCAGACATCATTATCCGTGCAGAAAAGCGTCTCTTGCAGGAAGCAGTAGATTCACTTTTTGACAACACAAAGCGTAAGCAGAGAGTTGTAAAGGGTGCTTCAAACCGCCCTCTCAAATCAATTTCAGACATGCTCAAGGGTAAGCAGGGACGTTTCCGCCAGAACCTTTTGGGTAAGCGTGTAGACTATTCAGGTCGTTCTGTAATTGTTGTAGGACCGGAACTTAAAATCTGGCAATGTGGTCTTCCTGAAAAAATGGCACTTGAACTTTTCAAGCCATTTATAATGAAGAAACTTGTTGACAAGCAGATTGTACTCAATATTAAAAAGGCCAGGGCTCTTGTTGATTCAGAAGCTCCAGAGGTATTCGGTGTACTTGATGAAGTAGTTCGCGAACACCCTGTTATGCTCAACCGTGCTCCTACTTTGCACCGTTTGGGTATCCAGGCATTTGAACCTGTTCTTGTACCAGGAAAAGCTTTGAAGTTACATCCTTTGGCATGTAAGGCTTTCAACGCCGACTTCGATGGTGACCAGATGGCTATCCACGTACCTCTTACCCAGGCTGCCCAGATGGAATGTTGGAACCTTATGCTTTGCGCAAGAAACCTTCTTGACCCGGCTAACGGTAAAACAATCGTAGCTCCTTCTCAGGATATGGTTTTGGGCATTTACTACATGACTTCTATTAAAGAAGGTGCTAAGGGTGGCCCTAAGAAAGTAAAGGTTGATGGAAAAGAAGTTCTTGAATATAAGATGTTCTCTTCTACAGATGAAGTACGTCTTGCAGCACAGTCAGGCGATATCGACTGGCAGGCTGAAATCAAGATCCACAAATCACTTTTGGGCAAGAATGTTCACAATGATGCAGATCCGGATGGAAAATACATCATTACAACAGCCGGCCGTCTTGCATTCAACGAAGAAATGCCTGCTGAAGTTGATTTCTACAACGAAAAAATGGGTGACAAGCAGCTTAAGGGTATGATTGAAAATGTTTATCATACTCATGGCCCATGGCTTACAATTCAGATGCTTGATGCTATCAAAGCCTGCGGTTACAAAAATGCTACATTCTACGGAGCTTCAATTTCTATGGAAGATATTCTTGTTCCTTCAGAAAAGAAAGAATTTGTAGAAAAGGCAGATAAAGAAGTTGCAAAGATTGTAAGCGATGAAAGAAATGGTGTTATCACTTCGGGTGAACGCTATTCTCAAATTGTCAAAATCTGGAGTGATACTAACGATAAACTTGGAAAGATTGCTTACGAGCAGCTTGGAAAGGATAAGGGTGGATTTAACACTATCTACATGATGGCTGATTCCGGAGCCCGTGGTTCTTCAAAGCAGATTTCTCAGCTGGCCGCAATGCGTGGTTTGATGCAAAAGCCAAATGGAGATATCATCGAACTTCCTATCAAATCAAACTTCAAGGAAGGACTTTCCGTTATTGAATACTTTATTTCTTCAAACGGTGCCCGCAAGGGTCTTTCAGATACAGCTCTTAAGACAGCCGATGCCGGTTACATGACACGTCGTCTTGTTGATGTTGCACAAAATGTTGTAATCAACGAAGAAGACTGTGGAACAATTAACGGTATTGACTACACTGCAATTAAGAAGGGTGATGAAATTCAGGAAACTCTTGCTTCCAGAATTGCAGGTCACTACACAATTGAACGCGTCCTTGACCCTGTAACAGGAGAATTGCTGGCAGACGTAGACACTTACTTAACCACAGACCTTGCCAACAAAATTGATCGCGCTGGCGTAGAAAAGGTAAAAATCAGAACTGTACTTACCTGTGAAAGCAAGTATGGTCTTTGCGTTAAGTGTTACGGAAAAGACCTTGCACGTAACAAGATTGTTGAAATTGGTGAAGCAGTCGGAACAATCGCTGCCCAGTCAATCGGTCAGCCAGGTACACAGCTTACACTTCGTACATTCCATACTGGTGGTGCTGCCGATACATCTGCATCAGACAACCATATTGTCATCAAGTACCCTGTATTCATTTCCAGCATTACTGGTACACACGTTGTTAAAGACAACAAAGACTGGCTCTTTACACGTCGTGGTACAATGGTTACTGCAAAGCTCTTTAATCAGTATGACATTGCTTCTGGCGACCAGGTTCTTGTTGAAGACGGTGCTCGTGTAAGAAAAGACAATGTTATCTTAAAGCACGGTTCTACAGAAATTCTTGCATCTGACGCAGCAAGAGTTCTTATCAGGGGTAAAAAGCTTTATCTCGTAAGTAATGATGTAGAAAGTGATATTGAAAACGGTTCTATCATCTATGCAGCCTTTGCTAAGGGCCAGGTAGTTGCTGACAAGGAAGAGCCAATCGGTGAAGTTGAACTTTACAGCGATCCGATTATTGCAGAAGTACCAGGATTTGTTCACTATGATGATATTGTTGAAGGTGTAACTCTTGAAACTTCCCAGAAGGAAGTTGACGGAAACATTACAACAATCAGAAGCATTACATCACTTCACCTTGACACAAAACAGCCACGTCTTATCATTCGCAACGAAAATGGTGACGAAGTTGGAAGTTATCACTTGCCAGCAGGTGCTGTTATTTCAGTTGACGATAAGGCTGAAGTTAAAGCCGGTGACTATCTTGCCAGAGTTGAAAAAACTGCTACAAAGGCAAACGATATTACCCTGGGTCTTCCACGTGTATCTGAATTGTTCGAAGCGCGCAGACCAAAAGAAGCAGCTGTTATTTCACAGATTACAGGTGTTGTTAAGTTTGGTAAAATCGCAAAGGGTAAGCGTGAAATCATTGTAGAAGACAAGTACGGTAAAGAATACAAGCACCTTGTTCCTCTTACAAAGACACTTATCGTCCGCGATGGTGACCATGTAAAAGTTGGTGAAAAACTCTGTAAGGGAGCAGTTGACGCTCATGATGTTCTTAACGCTCTGGGTGAAAATGAACTTCAGAACTTCCTTATGGATGAAATTCAGTCTGTATATCGCGCACAGGATGTTAATATCAACGACAAGCACATTGGTACGATTATTCGCCAGATGTTGCGCAAAGTTGAAATTAAAGCCGTTGGTGATACAAAGTTTATCTTTGGACAGCAGGTTGATAAGTACACATTCCGTGAAGAAAATGAAAGGGTTATAAAAGAAGGTGGTCGTCCTGCAGTAGCAGCCCCTATGTTCCAGGGTATTACAAAAGCTGCTCTTGCGACAGATTCATTCATTTCGGCCTGCTCATTCCAGGAAAC
Organism: Desulfovibrionaceae bacterium; assembly: GCA_963605975.1. GTDB lineage: Bacteria > Spirochaetota > Spirochaetia > Treponematales > Treponemataceae > Treponema_D. The sequence continues at coordinate 6,028 of CAVCWN010000320.1, forward strand.
AACACGTGTTCTTACAAACGCTGCAATTAAGGGTGAAGTTGATCACTTGCGTGGCCTTAAGGAGAACGTAATCCTTGGACACATGATTCCGGCAGGAACGGGTATGAGGCAGTACCATAACGTCAAACTCTATGACAAATCAAATGAAGACCTTGACGCAAAGATGGAAGCTGTTCTTGAAGCCCGCCGTGCTGACCTTGCAAGACAGGAAGCTTCGGAAGATGTAGTTTCAATGTCTGTAAACGATTCTGCAGAAGAGGATTAGTTTCTTTTTCTGGGCGCATTCTGTCCTGCTGTCGCAGGACAGAACCGGGCTTTTCGGGGTTCCGCTGTCGCTTCAATGTTTTTTGCCTGGCAAAAAACATCGCCTGCGGCGCCCCTACAATCCCTTGCGCTCTTCCAGAAAAGTCTTTTTCCATAAAGAAAGGTTATTCTAAAAATCAATTTCCGGAAAAAGACTTTTTTGGATTGCTTACAAAAAATTGCAGTTCTGCCATGAAATTTGGCGGAATTCGAGCGAATTCTATTGACGGTATCTTGAAGAATTCGTTATAGTTAGATACTATTTTTTCGCATTTTGTCCCAGGTGCTGCTGGGTCATAGATATAGGAGAAAAGGCCGATGCCTACAATTAACCAGTTAATTCGTAAAGGTCGTCAGACAGCTGCAAACAGAACTAAGGCCCCCGCACTTCAGTCTTGTCCGCAGAAACGTGGTGTATGTACACGCGTTATGACTATGACACCTAAGAAACCAAACTCAGCATTGAGAAAGATTGCTCGTGTAAGATTGAGCAATGGAGTTGAAGTTACTGCATACATTCCAGGAATTGGACACAATTTGCAGGAACACTCAGTAGTTTTAGTACGCGGTGGACGTGTAAAGGATCTTCCTGGTGTACGTTATCACATTATCCGCGGTGCAAAAGATACACTTGGCGTAGAAGGTCGCAAGCGCGGTCGTTCTAAGTACGGTGCTAAAAAGCCAAAGGCATAATAGGAGGTTAGATCACTATGGGAAGACATAAGAAATCAATTAACCGTCCAGTAATGCCAGATACAAAATACAACAGTGTTGCAGTTACAAAATTTGTACAGCGCATGATGTTGGATGGAAAGAAACAGACTTGTATCAATGTTCTTTATGAAGCATTGGACAAGCTTAAGGCAAAAGCAGACAAGGATCCTCTTGAAGTATTCCTTAAGGCCCTTGATAATGTTAAGCCTGTTGTAGAAGTAAAGAGTCGTCGTGTTGGTGGTGCAACATACCAGGTACCAATGGAAATTCGTGAATCACGCCGCGAAGCACTTGCCATGAGATGGATGATTGGTGCAGCTCGTGCAAGAAGCGGACACGGAATGGCAGAAACACTTGCTGCTGAATTATTCGACGCTTACAACAACACAGGTTCTGCTTATAAAAAGAAGGAAGATGTTCATAAGATGGCTGAAGCTAACAAGGCTTTTGCTCACTACCGCTGGTAGTTAAAATCTTCTAAGAAAAAGCTCGTCTTTAACAAGGCGGGCTTTTTTTTTTATAACCTGCTCAATTCAAGTGGAAAAATCAAAAAAATAAAAAAAAATCTGTTTAAAACCGCTAAAATTCCTTTTTAACTATTGAAACTATTTTTCAAAAACTGTATATTTTTCGAACATGTCCATTGTGGACAAGGTCTGCATGTTTTTGCAGAAAGGTTCTTTGAAAGCTGGACGGACATTTGGGAAGATGTCTGGCAAAGTCGTAAAGTTAAGCGTTTTTCCTAGCGCTTTTCAGATTTTTGCACCTTCTGCTACTTGGCTGACTGAGCGGTGGTTTTGTGTTCCGGCTGGTTTACGCAATGTAAACAAAATAAGGTCCTGAATACCAGACCAGTCGTCAAGGCTGTTTTTACGGCTTTATGATATAGATGATGTTAGGTGGATTAAGACCAGACTTCTTCGAAAAATCGGGCTCTCGCCTGGTAAAAATGGAGATAGGTTGTTTGAAAGTCAAATTCTTAATCACAAATCATTCATCTCATTAAATTGGTAAAGTGTGTATGCGAAAGTGTTACGGGCCTTTTAGGATGTAGCATTTTCTGGCTTAAAGTGCAGCACATAAAAAACAACATATGCTACAGGCAAGGGAAAAATAGCTTGTAGAGTAAGGAGAAAATCATGGCAAAGGAAGAGTTCCAGAGAACTAAACCTCACATGAACGTTGGTACTATCGGTCACGTAGACCATGGTAAGACAACATTGTCTGCAGCTATCACTTCATACTGTGCTAAAAAGTATGGTGATAAGCTCTTGAAGTACGATGAAATTGATAATGCTCCAGAGGAAAAGGCTCGTGGTATTACAATTAACTCACGTCACCTTGAATATCAGTCTGACAAGCGTCACTACGCACATATCGACTGCCCAGGACATGCTGACTATGTAAAGAACATGATCACTGGTGCTGCTCAGATGGATGGTGCTATTCTCGTAGTTTCTGCTCCAGATTCAGTTATGCCACAGACAAAGGAACATTTGCTGCTTGCTCGCCAGGTAGGTGTACCAAAGATTATCGTATTCCTTAACAAGGTTGACCTCGTAGATGATCCAGATCTTATTGAACTCGTAGTTGAAGAAGTAAAAGATACAGTTCAGAGCTACGGTTTCTCTGCAGATACACCAATCATCCAGGGTTCAGCATTCAAGGCTCTTAACGCTTCTGAAGATCCAGCAAACACAAAGTGTATTGAAGAGCTTCTTTCTGCAATGGATACATGGTTTGATGATCCAGTTCGCGATGATGAAAAGCCATTCTTGATGCCAATTGAAGACATCTTCACAATTTCTGGTCGTGGTACAGTAGTTACTGGACGTATCGAACGCGGTGTTGTTCACATGGGTGACGCTGTTCAGATCGTAGGTATCCGCCCAACTCAGGATACAACAGTTACTGGTATTGAAATGTTCAACAAGACACTCCAGGAAGGTATGGCAGGTGATAACGCTGGTATCCTCGTACGTGGTATTGAAAAGAAGGATGTAATCCGTGGTCAGGTTCTTGCTGCACCAAAATCTATCAACCCACACACAAAGTTCGAAGCTCAGATCTACGTTCTTTCAAAGGAAGAAGGTGGTCGTCACTCTCCATTCTTCACAGGATATCGCCCACAGTTCTACTTCAGAACTACAGATATTACTGGTACAGTTGAATTGGAAGCTGGAACAGACATGGTTAAGCCAGGTGATAACGTTAAGATTATTGGTGAACTTATTCACCCAATCGCTATGGATGAAGGTCTTAAACTTGCTATTCGTGAAGGCGGTCGTACAATCGCTTCTGGTCAGGTAACAAAGATTATTGAATAGTCTTAGTCGTTATTTTTGACTGAAAAAATATTGGGGAATATAGATTTTCTGTATTCCCCAAACTGGAGAACAACATGGCAAACAGCAAGATTCGTGTAAGACTTCGTGCATTTGACGTAGCTCTTATCGATCAGAGTGCAAAAGACATCGTACAGCAGGTTCAGAAGGCTGGCGCTAAAGTTTCAGGCCCTATCCCTCTTCCTACAAGAATCAACAAGGTTACAGTACTTCGTTCAACTTTCGTAAATAAAAAATCACGTGAACAGTTTGAAATGAGAACACATAAGCGCCTTATTGACATTTTTGATCCATCTTCAGAAGTTATGGATTCATTAATGAAGCTTGAATTGCCTGCAGGTGTTGACGTAGAAATTAAACAGTAATTTAGGGTTTCAAATTACTGTAAAATTAAGGTAACGGTCCCCTGGATCGGGGATGGCGACCAATAAAACGCTTTGAGAAAGTTACTCTCTCACAGCAAATTATAGGAGATTCAGATGAAAGGTCTGATTGCAAAAAAAGTAGGAATGACACAGGTATTCGACGAAAACGGTAATCTGGTACCAGTAACCGTGATCCGCGTTGAACCAAATACAGTCGTTGCTACAAAGACAGAAGAAAAATGCGGTTACAACGCTATTGTCCTTGGTCTTGACGATGTTAAGGAATCTAAGGTTACAAAAGCTGAAGCAGGTTTCTTCAAAGCTAACAATGTTGCACCAAAGCGTCATCTTAAAGAGTTTCGCGACTTTGACGGTGAAGTAAAAGTTGGCGACCAGCTTGGTGTAGAATTATTCGACAAGGTTCGTTTCATCGACGTAACTGGAACTTCAAAAGGTAAAGGTTTCCAAGGTGTAATGAAGAGATGGGGCTTCCATGGTGGACGTAAAACTCACGGTTCAAAATTCCATCGTGAAGCTGGTGGTACTGGCTGTTGTACAACTCCTGGACACTGTCTTAAGAATGTTAAGATGCCAGGTCACATGGGTTGTGATCGTGTTACAGTTCAGAACCTCAAGGTTATCAAAGTAGACCCTGAGCTTAAGGTTTTGATGGTTCGTGGTGCAGTAC
>CAVCWN010000321.1:0-10425 GCA_963605975.1 Desulfovibrionaceae bacterium
TATTTGAATAATCAGTTTTGATTCAATATAGTGAATCTATGCAAAGCCTTTGTTTAACGCCAATTAAACGAGGGCTTATTTTTTTGCCGCTGGGGCATGCTCTAACCTCCTTTTTGCTCCGTCATTATCCATAGATATTTTTGGAGCAATGTTTTTAATAAAGTTTTCCATCAGAACTTCGTGATTCTGACAATAAAAATGCGCAAGGGAAAACTGATTTTCGCTCATACATGAACTAAAATCCAAATCCTTTGCGCAATTAGCCTTTAAAAGTTCTTCTTCACTGTAAAGAAGAAGGGTCGTAAGCAAATCCGTTATGTTTTCGTGAATGTTACAGATGACGATTTTTGCAACTCCATCAAGCTGCTCAATTTCTTTTAAGCCAAAGTTAATCTTAAAATAGTTAATCAGACCCCAGTGCGAAATTTCGTGTGCAATGGAAGTGAGTGCGGCTTTGTCCCCGTGCCTTGCTTTCTGGTAAACAGAGTTTTTTATGCCGATTTCGTGGCAGTTTTCTGAATGTTTATAGTAAGCCTGAACACTGTCTTTACAGTTCCAGTCTTCGTCTTCAATCACATTGAAGGCAAAAAAGTCATCCGCCATACCCAGCTTGTTTTCTGCGATGCTCAAGGTTGGAAAATTTTGCCGAGAGTCGAGTTCAAAAAACTTCCTGAACTCAACTGCCATTTTCTTAAAATCCACAATCATCATCATGATGACTGTTCCAATTACACTGATTTGCTCTGCCATTAGGCCTCCTTTTTACATAGGCTTTTCACCCGACTTTAACTTCTGCAGAAATTCCTTTACTTCTGCAAGCTGTTCCCTGTTCATCTGCGACAAATCGTGCGCAAACATAACAGCGGTATCTACATATTCAGGCAGCATATCCTGCTGAATACCCTTAAGGCCGATTTCGACCTTTTCTCTTGATTCTGCCACAAGCCGCGCAAACTCAAGCTTTTGTTCCTCCGAAAGACTGTACTTACTAAAAAGTGCGTCTTTCATTTCTTCCGGAGCAGTTCTTCTGCCGTTTTCAATTGCCGAAAGATACGGTGCAGAAAGATTTAAATCCTCTGCCATATCGCCCAAGCTCTTGTCGCTGTCAATGCGCAACTTTCTAAGAAACTTCGCGATTTCTGTAGCCATAACTACCTTCCCTTTGTTTGCGGATTTACCCGCAGGATTTTTTTGTTAAGCAGCCTTTTTTCTGCCTAACCCCTTCACCTTGATTATAATTTAATACATTTATTTTATACTGTCAAGCAAAAAAGTAAAAAATATTTACAATCTGTAAATAAATATAAAAACTGTGTATGAAAAAGCCCCATTATCCACAGACCCAATTACGGCCTTTCCACGGTGTGTGGATAAGGCTTTCCAGGGTATGTGGAAAGGGCTTTCCACTGGGTGTGGATAAGGGGGAGGATTTTCGCCTAGAAAAAAATATTTGTCTTTTCGTGATTATTTTCCCATTATCCAGTGGCTTTATGATATAATGGGAAATTATGGATGTTAATTATTCAAAATTGTGGAAGAGAATATAAAATGGCAATTGATTTTAATAAATTTGATGATGACGAAATTATTGATGTATCTAAGGAAGTAGGACAGGTTTGGTCTATTGCAAATACACTTCGAGGAACATATCAGTCTGATAAATACAAAAATGTAATTATTCCTATGGTTATTATTCGTCGTCTTGAATGTGCTCTTGAATCGACTAAAGACGAAGTTATTGCTACCTATGAAGAAGATAAAAAGACTCCAAAAGATATTCTAGAAAGTATTTCAGGTTATTCTTTCTATAATACGAGTAAGTATTCATTAAAAGCCTTGCTTAGTGAAGACGGAGATTTAAAAGCAAACTTTATAAATTATCTTGATGGCTTTTCTAAAAATATTAGAAACATTATTTACGATAACCTGGAGTTCAAGTCTGAAATTGATAAACTTAATAAAAGTGGACGTCTTCTTGGAATTATTAAGAAGTTTTCTGAATGGGATTTGCATGATATTGATACTGTAAAAATGGGTTACATCTTTGAAGATATTATCCGTAGATTTTCAGAAAATGCCGAGGCTGGTGATCACTATACTCCTCGCGAAGTTATTCGTCTTATGACACGTCTTTTGCTTGCGGAAGGTTGCGATGATTTGGATCAGAATAAAAAGGAAGTTCCTATTCTCGATATGGCTTGTGGAACTGGTGGTATGCTTTCTACTTCTTATTCATATCTAAAAAAAGCCAATCCCAATTTACAGGTACGTTTATACGGTCAGGAAATCAATCCTGAATCTTACGCTATGTGTCTGGCAGATATGTTAATCAAGGGTCAGGATGAAAAAAATATTATTGGTGGTATTCAGACTGCAGATACAAATGAAGAAGAAAAGAATCTTGTAAAGGATCCTGGAGATACACTTAAACATGATTGTTTTCCAGAACAGCAAATGAGATTTGTAATTATAAATCCACCTTTTGGAACCCCTTGGGCTGGAAAAGATGCAAAGGAAGGACAGGAAGAAGCTGTTCGTGATGAATTCAAAAAAGGTGAAAAAGGACGTTTTTTTGCTGGACTTCCTGGAACAGGGGACTCGCAGCTTTTGTTTATGCAGCATGCAGTTTATAAAATGTCTAAAGAAAATGGACGTGCAGCGATTATTTCAAATGGCTCTCCGTTGTTTGCCGGTGGTACAAAAAGTGGCGAAAGTCAGGTTCGCAGATGGCTTCTTGAGCATGACTATGTAGATGCAATTGTCGCTCTTCCAACAGACCTTTTTTATAACACAAACATTGGTATTTATGTGTTCATTCTTTCTTGTCCCGCTATTAAGAGGGCAGAACGTAAAGGAAAGGTTCAGCTTATAAATGCAGTTGATTTTTATAAACCATTAAAGAAATCTCTTGGTAAAAAACGACGTGAAGTTGATTTAGCAAGCCGTAATACAATTACAAAACTTTATACTGATTTTGATAAGGCAGATCCAAAGTATTCAAAGATTTATGATGTAAATGAATTTCTGTATAAAGAATATTCAGTTTATCAGCCATTACAGCGCAATTACACCATTACAGAAGAACGAATACAGTTGCTTCGTGATAAAGGTAAGTTGAATAATTTCTTTAATGAAGATGAATATAATGAGTTAAAAAATTCAGATACAACAGAGAAAAAAGAACTGAAAAAAATTGAGACATATGCAGCTCATAAAGAAGCTTTCTATAAGATATATGAAATTCTTGAAGCAAAAGCAAAGTCTGATGGGGCTAAGGCAGAACTGTATAAAAATAAGTCTGACTTTATGAAAATCCTAAGACCTTTGTTTGAAGATTTACCTGGAAAATATACTTCTGCACAAAAAAATTCATTGCTTGAAAATATTGCAGACGGCCTTTCCGTTATGGATAAAAGTGCAGTTATTCAATGCCAGAATAAAAAAGATCCTTTACATAAAAATGAAGCACATACAGAAACCTATATAAAAGAACACTCTTTGCTTTGTGATAAAGAAGGTACTCCCTTACCTGATACAGAAACAAACGACAGTGAAATAATCAAACTTAACATAGATGTTGAAGAATACTTTGAAAAAGAAGTGTATCCACATGTTCCAGATGCAATGTATTTTGATAATATTGGAACAGGTGCAGAATTTCCTTTTACAAGATATTTTTATGAATATCAGAAAAATGAAACTGCTGATGATTTGTTAAAACAGTTTATGGCTCTTGAAGCACAGCTTACAAAACAGGTTCAGGAGCTGTAAATGAAAGATACTCAAATTGAATGGATTGGACAGATTCCTGATGATTGGGAGGTAAAAAGATTTAAGTACTGCGTTGAAATATGTAATGGGCGTGATTATAAAGATATTGAAGTAGATGAAGGTGGATTTCCTGTACTTGGTAGTGGAGGAGAATTTGCTAGGGCTAAAAAATACTCTTATGATAAGCCTTCAGTTTTATTAGGACGAAAAGGAACCATAGATAAACCAATTTATTATGACAAACCTTTTTGGATCGTAGATACAATGTTCTATACAAAAATATCTGAATATATGAATCCAAGATTCACATATTATTTAGCAACATTGATACGATTTGATTATTATTCTACTCAAACAGCTTTGCCTTCTATGACTCAGACAGATTTGGGTTCTGAGAAGCTTCCTGTACCAAATATTACTGAACAAAAACTCATTGCAGATTTTTTAGACAAGCAGACAGCAAAAATTGATGCAATCATCAAAACAAATGAAGAACAACTGGAAGTCTTAAAAAAATACAAAAAATCCTTAATAACTCAAACCGTAACAAAAGGCTTAAACAAAAATGCCAGAATGAAAGATAGTGGAATTGAATGGATAGGGAAGATACCTGAAGAATGGGAGGTAAAACATATAAAGAATCATTTCTCTATTATATCTGGCTCTGGCTTTGCCATAGAGTTACAAGGAAAAGATTTTGGAGATTATCCGGTTTGTAAAGCAGGGGATATAAGTGTCGCAGGAAAAGAACTAACAAGTGCCGCTAATTATTTAAGTAAGAATGAGATAAAAATAGCAGGTTTTTCAATTATTCCTAAGGGGAGCATTATTTTCGCAAAAATCGGTGAAGCAATGAAAAAAAATAATAGATCAATTAATACGATTGATTGTTGTTTAGATAACAATTGCCAAGGTGTGATTCCTCATAATTTTAATTCAAATTATGCCTACTATGTTTTTTTATGTATTGATATGGAAAATTATGATAATGGCGGTCCAATTCCTTGCATCAATAACAAAAAACTATTGGCAAGTAAAATTCCATTTCCTCCTGTATCTGAACAACAACAAATTGCAGATTATCTCGACGAAAAATGCTTAAAAATCGATTCTCTTATCTCCCAAAAACAGCAGGCAATTGAAACAATGCAAAAATACAAAAAATCCCTTATCTATGAGTATGTAACTGGAAAGAAAAGAATTAAGTAACGGAGACACACATGTTAAAAAAGAACTTTATGTTAGAGAAAGATGATTTTCAGGGAATGATTCTTAACAAACTTTACAATGAAAATGGCTATGTAATTCGCGATGCAAAAGTTCATTACGACGCTGGTCGTGCTATGGATAAAGAACTTTTAATCAACTTTATCAAAATGACGCAGCCAAAAGAATATGAAAAACTTGAAAAAATCTATGGCACAGAAATAGAAGAACCATATTCTTCATCAATGTTTACCAAGACAGATGTTACAATTATTAATGTTATCAGAAATCAAATAATTCATACTTCTTTAATTAATGTAATAAAACATGGTGTCGAATTTGAAAATGGTGTCTCATTAAAACTTTCTTACAAAAAAAATGCAACTGATTTTAACGAAGAAGCAAATCGCCTTTACAGCTTAAATACACTTTCAGTTATGGAAGAAGTTTATCATAAAGAAGGTGAACGCATAGATTTAGTAATTTTTTTAAATGGCCTTGCAATCTTTGCCTTTGAATTAAAGGTAGACAGTCAGAAAGTAGGTAAGGCAATTAAGCAGTGGATAACAGAACGGGATCATTCAACCGCACTTACATCATTTAAATCCGGTGTTTTGGTTGCATTTGCTATGGATGTAAACGATGTTTATATGTGTACAAATCTTTCTGCCAAAGAGCCTTTCTTTATGCCATTTAACAGGGGAAAAGGAAAAGATGGGGCTGGTAACCCGGAAGTAGGTGAAGCAGGATTTAAAGTAGAGTACATGTGGGAAGAAATCTTAAAGAAAGATTCTGTAATGGAATTACTTTATGATTTTATTTTTATTGAAAAGAAACGGGATAAAAAAACTAATAAAATTATTCCAAACAAAGACAGTATAATTTTTCCAAGGTTTCAGCAGCAGCGTGCAGTAAGAAATATTCTTTCAGATGTTAAAAAAAATCATACAAACCGGAATTATCTTATTCAGCATTCGGCAGGTTCTGGAAAAACTAATACAATTGCATGGCTCAGTTATCGCTTAGCAAAATTACATGATGATGATGGAAATATTTTAATTGATACTGTAGTAATTGTAACAGACCGAATTATTGTAGACAGCCAGCTTCAGGATGCTGTAAAAGGCATGGAACATGAAGACGGTTTTATTAAAACAATGGATGAAGGTTGTACTTCTGAGGATTTAAAGATAGCTTTGGAAGGTAATACAAAAATCATTGTTACAACAATCCAAAAATTTCTTTATATAGTTCAGTCGGTAAAAGATTTAAGCCACAAACATTTTGCAATTCTTATTGATGAAGCACATTCATCTACATCAGGTGAATACATGTCATCAGTTTCTGCTTCTCTTTCTGGAAAAATGGCAGAAGAAAAGGACGAAAACGGAAATTCTATTGAAGATGATACAGATCCAACTGAAGATTTTGTTAATGAAATAATTCATAAAGAGATAGCTGCTGCAAAGAAACCTGAAAATGTAAGTTTTATTGCGTTTACAGCAACTCCAAAATCTAGCACTATACAGTTTTTTGGAACAATGGGAACAGATGGAAAGAAAACAGCATTTGATTTGTATTCGATGAAACAGGCTCTTGAAGAGCATTTTATTCTTGATGTTCTTGAAAATTACACAACCTATGACACTTATTACGAAATCAAACTAAAAAATAACGACCCTATTGTAAAAGAAAAAATAGCTAAAAAAGAACTTGCTTTTTTAACAGAAGTTAATGAAGAAAATATTTCAAATAAAGTCAAAGTAATAGTTGAACATTTCTATAATCACATGAAGGATAAACTTGGTGGACAGGCTAAGGGAATGATTATTACATCCGGACGTTTGGCAGCTGTTATGTATAAGAAAATCATGGACGATTACCTGAAAAAAATGGGCTATAACTCCTTGAGAACTCTTGTAGCTTTTAGTGGAAAAGTTGATAAGCTAAAAGGCGATGAAAACACCTACACAGAGGTTTCAATGAATAATCCTGGTTTGATTGATGGTGAAAAACCCGCTATTACAGAAGAAAATCTTAGGGATGCATTTGATACAGATGATTACAAAGTCTTGATTGTTGCAAATAAGTATCAGACAGGATTCAGTCAGGATAAGCTTTGTGCTATGTATGTTGATAAAAAACTTTCTGGAATTAGTGCTGTTCAGACTTTATCCAGATTAAATCGTTTATGTTTACCTTATCAGAAGCATACTTTCGTTCTTGATTTCCAGAATAGATATAGTGAAATTGAAAAAGCATTTGAAGCTTATTACGGTGAGATTAAGTTAAATAGACCATCTAGCGTGAATGATCTTGAGCGATTGAATGATCAGATTGATGGTTTTGGCTTCTTAGATAATGATGATATCAATGAATTTAATGAAATCCTTTATAAAACAAAAGGAATTAATAAGAAACCAAGTGATAAACAATTAGGTCGTATGAATGCTTTACTTTCGAAAGCAGCTGCTATTATTAATAAACCCCAGAATGATATTAAAGAAAGAATAAAAATTCGGCGTGCGATAAATAATTTCAATAGTTTTTATTTATTCTTAATTCAGGTTACGAATCTTAATAATGAACAAATGCATAAAAAATTTAATTTCTTGCAGAATGTCGTTAAGAAAATAGAAATTCCTGTAGAACAAGGGCAGTATATTGCTGATGATGTGTACTTCAAATTTGATATGCCTACTATTGCAGAAGTTCACCATGAAGATAAAACAAGCCCAGATTTAGAAACAAGTTCTGAAGTTAATGGTGCTGCTCCAAAAGAAGTTCAGGTTCATGAAGACCAGAAACGTAAACTTTCTGCAATTATTGCAGAAATTAATGCTGCTCATGGTAAGAATTTTGATGTAGATGTAGTTACAAAGAATGCATTCCAAATTCGCGATTTATTAATGAAAGATGAAGGATTAAAAGAAAGTGCAAAGAATAATACTGAGCAGAACTTTGCTAATGCATATAACGATAGTATGAAGCAGGCACTCGTAAATGGATACAAACAAAACAAAGATTTCTACAAGATTCTTCTTAATGATGAAAAATACAGAAAAGAAATTATGAATGTATTCATAGACGAAATTTATCAGATGTTTAATAAGAAGGATGATAAATAAAATAGATTTACAAGGATTTGATAAGTCTTGTTTGTACAAGATTAGAAATGACGCAGCCTGATTCGCCATGGAAGATTCAAAGGAACTTGCAAGGCAGATTAATTTTCTTATTTATTCAAGCCCAGTGGCTGAAATTGTTTATGAGAAAGCCGACCACCTGGAAAAATCTCTCATAAAACAGTAGAAGAAAAAGCGGTTTTGGAATGCGAAATTTTTAACAAGACGTAAAAAATCAATTTGGATTTTAACAAGATGATTAAGGAACTGGATGAGCACTTATGACGACTGCTCAAATTTACAAATAGAAGTTAAAAGAGTAAAATTAAATAAACCATGAGTTATGAACCGCCATTTAAGATAAGTGCAAAAATAATAGATTTAGTTTCTCAAATTTCAGAAAAGATTGGCGAAATAAATTCGCTTGAAAAAAGTCCTTGTCATTTGGAATTAAGAAAAGAAAACAGAATAAAAACAATTCATTCTTCGCTGGCGATTGAAAATAATTCTTTGAGTATTGAACAGATAACTGCAATCATTGAAGGAAAAAGGGTTTTAGGTAATCCGAACGAGATTCTGGAAGTAAAAAATGCACTTGACGCATACAACCTTCTTTTAACTCTTAATCCTTATGAAGAAAAAGATTTATTGCTGGCTCATAAATTGATGATGAAAGATTTGGTCAGCCGGAATGGAAAATACAGAAGTGGTGGTGTGGGCGTTTTTGACGGAAAAGAAGTGATTCACTTAGCATCCCCTGCCGACCGAGTTCCTTCGCTGATGGCAGATTTATTTGAATGGCTTAAAAACACTGACATTCATCCTTTAATAAAAAGTTGTGTTTTTCATTACGAGTTTGAATTTATTCATCCTTTTGAAGACGGAAACGGAAGAATGGGGCGGCTTTGGCAAACTGTAATTCTAAAAGAATGGAAAAGCGTTTTTGCATGGCTTCCAGTTGAAACTTTGATTAAAGAAAATCAAGCTGAATATTACAAGGTTTTAAATTCAAGCGATTCTTTGGGTGAAAGCACGGATTTTATTCTTTTTATGCTTGAAATAATTTTAAAAACAATCACACAGATTGTTGAAACGGAAAAAAAGATTACTGTAAAGATTAATGCAAAGATTACTGTAAATCAAAAGAAAATTTTGGAAGCAGTAAAGCAAAATCCTTTTTTAACTCAAGAAGAACTTTCAGAAATTGTAGGAATTTCAAAACTGAACATAAACAAAAATATGAAAAAATTGCAGGAAGCCGACCTCCTTGAACGCATCGGCGCCGACAAAAACGGCAAGTGGCAGGTTAAGGTAGATTCAGCAGGAAAATGAAACAAAGGAGACTGATAAACTTCATTTAATATAATTCAAGAAAGCTTATGAAAAAACAAAATCCATTTGAAATAGACTTTGACTCATACATTCTCCAATCAGAACCTTCAAAGCAAGAGAAGGGCAGGCTTTGGCAGACTGCAATCGGTTTGCAGCAGGTGGACGGGCTTACTCCTTCAAAATATCTGTATGAAACAGCAAAACGGAATATTGATGGCGACATCACGATTGAAGAAGCAAAAAAACTTATAGATTCTTATTATGAATCAAAGACTGGCCGGGAAGAAATCAACGAAGATGAAAAGGAAGCTGATTTGGTTTCTGTCCGCATCCGTGAAATTCTTGCTGAAAAGACTTTTAGCTTTACTCCGGATTTGCTTCTTTCCATTCACAAGCGACTTTTTAGTGATGTTTTCTACAAAATAAAGGCCGGAATTTTCAGGGATTACAATATTTCTAAAAAAGAATGGGTTTTAGATGGAGAATCAGTTTTGTATGCCAATGCAGATATGATTCGTCAGACTCTTGATTACGATTTTAATCAGGAAAAATCTTTTGATTATTCAAAGGTTTCAAAAATAGATGCCGTAAAGCACCTTACTCGGTTTGTTGCAAATATCTGGCAGATTCATCCTTTTGGCGAAGGAAACACAAGAACGACTGCGGTTTTTACAATCAAGTATCTTAATTCTCTTGGTTTTAAAGTAAATAATGAACCTTTTGAAAAAAACAGCTGGTATTTCCGCAATGCCTTGGTTCGTGCCAATTATACGAATATGACTAAAGGCATTTATATGAATACTGAATACCTTGAAAAGTTCTTCCGTAACCTGTTGCTTGGCGAATCAAACGAACTTAAAAACAGATATGTTCATATTAGATATTCAGAAGAAGTAGCGAAAAAAACGGCACAAATTAGCGATAAAGTAGCGATATCTGCAAAAAGTAGCGATATAATTCTTAATTACTTAAAAGAAAATGAATCGATAAA
>CAVCWN010000322.1:0-6689 GCA_963605975.1 Desulfovibrionaceae bacterium
CGCTAAGCCCCGTGTGAATTAAAATTTTCAGTCCGCGTTTTTCTGCATAAGAAAAAACACGATCCGCAAGATTATAGATTTTCTTATTCGAAAGATTCCAGTTTTGGGCCCGCGGATGAATTTTAAAACCTTCATAATTTACTTTTGAAAAAGCGTCTTTAATGTAAAAATCAGGATTTTCCCAGTAAAGTTCCGGCACAATCCAGCAGAGGGCGTGGGCTTTTATTCCAACTTCCGTGGCAGCCTGCAAGGCACACTTCATTTCATCATGCAAAAAATCGTAAAGGTCTTTTGCACTCGGCAATTCTTCCTGTGGAACGCTGCATTTTCCGCACAAAACGTCCGGGCTTTCTTTGCAGTAAATTGAACTGGAAGTAGAAGAAAACCAGGCTTCAGAAAATCCCGCCGCTTTTAATGCGGTAAAAACGTCCTCTGCCTGATGGTAAGTTTCAAAATATTGCCCTATGTGCACGTGGTGGTCGGTCATTGTTTTATCTCTTTATTTTACAAACGGCCCTTTACAAATCGTAATTTCTCCAGAATCCGCAAGACCATGAATAATGCGGATAATTTTATTTCGATCTTCAAGAACAGTATTCAAGGGAAGTGGCCCCATATATTCAAAATCTTCCCTCAACTGACTTGCAAGATTTTTGCTCATATTCGAAAAGAATTTTTCCTGCAGACCAGGGGAAGTTCCCTTAAGAGCTTTTAAAAGAGAATCGTTTTCAATTTGCCTTAAAATCATTTGAACAGCATGATTGTCCAGATAAATTATATCTTCAAATAAAAAGACTGTACCTTGAAGAGTATCTTTTAATGCAAGCATGTCATTTACTTTAATTTTAATTTCTTCAAAATTTCCCCTTTTCATTTCATGACCTTTTTCTGTTTTCTCTACAGCCATACAACCTACCATAAAATCCCTATATTCATTTTACCTTGCCGTGCGTATTGTAAAAGCCTTCCTGAATTCAATATGCTTTGCCTTGCACCAGTCAAAATAAGCCTGCAGGGCATCTCCTTTTAAAGGCTGATTGCAAGGACCCAAAGACTGACGGATTGTAAATTCCGGAGTCACTTCTATACAGATGCAATATTTTTTTTGATATTTTGCGTAAACAATTGTGCAGTGCCGTTTAGCCACAGACTGAGCATATCCCCAGCCAACACAATTGTGCATTGCAGAACCAATATCTCTCAATTCCTGCGAATTCAGGGCAACATAAAAACAGTAGCGCTCTTCGTCTGGGACTTTTTCATAATCTTCTTTTCCGGTTTTTGGGTCAAAAGTTTTTTTGAAATTTTCGCCAGACTTATATTCCAAAGCCAAAAATTTATCTTCAATTTCAAAGGGGATTATTTCTTCTTTACGCTGATTTGAAGAAGCATTTTCTATGCCGTAAAATTCATTCGCACGGCGCACCAAATAATCATGAGTATATTCATTAAAGCCTTCGTGCATAATGTCTTTTTTGTCATCATTACTTAAATTTTCATGCCAGCGAGTGTACAGGCGAAGACCATCAATCACGTGGATTTGATTACTTTCCTTTTCCAGATAATAATCCACGGTGCGGCAAATGGAATTCCACACAGTTTTTTGATTTGAAAGGGGAATAAGATCTGCCACAAACTGTTTTAATCCGTCGCGGGCGCCATAACTTATATAGCCAGCCGCAAACGAAATCATGTTGTCTTTTAAAAACAGATAAAACTTAGGCGAATAAGCTTTTTGCAAAATATTAACGTCAGTAAATCCCATATCTTTTGCAGCCGCATAACAAATCACAGTCATAGGATTTTTCTGATACATTTTGCGAACCGTTTTCGTAGCCTTAATATCAAGACTTTCAAACATTTCATTTTCTGCCGTAGGAGTGTTGCCCGAAGACAAATTCATAAAATCCTTGTCGTAAGGACTCAGCCCCCAGTGCTGACAAATCAGATAAAAATTAATATTAAAAGGCGAGAGCATGTACCCCGTAAGCAGCGGAAACCCCGTCAACTTTGAAGCAACAGTAGGTTTTAGGCCAAAAGCTTCCTTGTAACTTTCGCCCATTTCCTCAAGAATTTCATTTGTGATTTCTTTAGCCAAAAAATTTCGCGTTTCCAGAACATCAAAAACAATCGCATTATTTTTAAAAAGCCGCCTCTGACTTAAATCCAAAACAAAATCATTGTAAAAAATCTTACGATTTTTCGTGCTCACAACCTGACTGTTCACCCTTATAAAATACGAATTCCCCTTGTGCTTCACCGCGTAACTATAATTGAGCGTAGAATTTTCCTGAGAAAAAAGGTCTTTATAAACCGCACCGCATTGAGTCAAAAGAGTATTTTTTTGAAAGTGAATAATTTTTTCCCACCGATGACACCGCCTGCAAAAAACACTCCTGTCTTTCGCATTTACAATCGTCGGAAAAACCGAAAACCCTTCAGTCTCAGTTTTTTCGTAAACATTTTTTTCCGGAATCAAAGACCAAAACTCCGTATTCAACTACAGCCCCCTTACCATCTTACAAAACAAATGTAATAAATAACTCCAATCACCAATGATACTGGAGATAATATAGTTGAAACTTCTTCAGGTGCAAACATATTTATTAAAATTACCGCTCCTGCAAGCAAAGGAAAAAAAGCAAAATACTTTTTCATTAAAAAAAATGCCGCAATTATTAAAAGAGCTCCCAAGTCAAAAGAAATCGCAATTAAAAACAACCCTCGGTAAGCTGCTACTTCCGGAAAAATTCTTACTCCAATCAAATATACAGCAATTAAAATAAATAAAAATATTGCTAAAAATTTAAAAATCTTTAAGGTTTTCTTCATTTTTTATGGCGTAACCTTGAAACTTCGTTGGACGTTCCCCTCCGCTTCGCTCCGGGTCGGGCCTTCCGCAGTTCGCTAACGCTCTAAGTCCTCGCGGCACAAATTGTGCCGCTCCGGTCTTCTGCTTCGGCAGTTGAAACTGCCTTCGCAGCTGCTCCACGCCCTAACGCGTTCCGGGCTAAAAAATTATTTCTCCATCTCTTTCAATTTCTTTTCCCGCCATTCAAGTGCAATCTGCTTATTTTTTGCAGCCACAGCACAAAAATGTCGGTTGATTTTAAGCGGGTCGCCGTCTGGATTTTCGTTTGCAAAGCGAACCATACACGGAGCACAAAAAGCCGCGTTTTTGCATTTTGCACATTCGCCGCCACCCAAATCCTTAAACTTAAGACTTCTAAGCCACTTAATTTTTTCGCTGTTATTCCAGATTTCTTCAAGAGAACTTTCGTTCAAGTTTCCTAAAACCATTTCCTGCCAGCCGGCACAAGGGTAAACGTTTCCGTTTGCAACCATACAGCAGGTAGACTGCCCAACACCGCAAAGGCGGCGTTCAGGATTTTGTTCCAAAGAATTGCACTTTTCTACAAAATCAGGCTCAAGAATTGACTTCTGGTAATCTTCGTCGCCTTCCAGAATATCCCGGATAACTTCGCCTGTTTCTTCAACACTCAGGCGGTTTGCAAGGTTTTCCGTGTCGTGATTGTATTCGGCCATAATCGCGTAATCAGTCTGAGCCCTGATTTTATGTTCGTGGCACCAAGCCATCACTTCGCCAAATTCGTTTTTGTTGGCCTTCATGGTAGGGCAGGAAACGTGAAGAGGAATGTCGTTTTCCACAAGTTTTAGGATTGCAGCCTTTGTCTTTTCGCAAGAACCCGGCAGTTGGGTTATAAAATCGTGGATTTCAGGCTTGAGCGAATAAAGCGACACTTGAACGCTTGAAACATTTCCTTCTTTCATCGCCTGAACAATTTCATCCGTCAAAAGCGTAAGATTAGAAAGAATGTTCACGTAAAAATCGTATTTTTTCGCTGCCTTCAAAAATTCCAAAAAGTGAGGATTACACATTGGTTCTCCGCCACTCAAAGTTACGGAAAGAACGCCCATTTTGCTCAATTGGTCTAAAACGCTGTAGTAGAGTTCCGGCTCAATGTTGTAAAGCTTGAATTTGTGGGGAATATAGCAGTGGATGCACCTCTCGTTGCATTTTGAAGTAAGTTCAATTTGAAAGTTAGTAAGCCTAGGATTTTCAGAAAAGATTTTTTCAAGTTTGGACTGAGTGTCTTCTGTTGCACGCTGGATTTTCGGGGTAAAATCCTCCTGAATTGTCTTTGGCATTATGGAATTATATGTAAAGCCCACATCCTGGGCGTTAAGTTCTTCTTCAGTTTCGCCTTTGATTATAAATCCGTCCTGAATCAAAGTTTCGTAAAACTCTTTTGCGTCTTGTTTGATTGTTTCTTTATCGACGTCAACAAATGACTTTATGATTTTGTCTGCAAGCTGATCTAAAGTTTGCCCCTGGCGACTTAAAGCCAAAAGAAAAACCGTTCCGCTTTCGTTTACAAGCCGGTCGTTAAAAATGCCAGTGGAAGTTATGTAGCCGTAACCGCTGTAGTTACGGATGTAGGTGTCTTTTTTTTGTTGGTAGAGCATGAAATGTTCCTTTTGACTTCTAAGTTAACTATGTTTTAACATAGTAGTTCTTAATTCGTTTTTGAAGTTTTTAATGATAATCTTTCTTAGTTTTTCTGTTTCGTCTTCTGGAAAGACTAACTTGGGACCAACTTCTACTCTATCATCGTTGTTTTTATTCTTAGAAATCATATTAACTTGAAGTTGAACTTCACAATAAATGTCTTTAAATTCATTTCTATCTTTTTCGTCTTCCAAAATTTCTTCTGCTTTTATAATCATATTTGTATACTCCATAAATCAAAATTATCACCTCTTATTTTGAATCGCAGGCGATACACGATTTTGTAAACAAACTATTCTGTACGTTCACATTCTTTGCACTGCCAATCTCCACCATTAGCATCAGCTGGACATCCAGCAGCATAGCTACCTGCACTTGCGTTCTGTGCAATTACCTGTGGTTTTGTGTAAGCCATAGTTTTCCTCCATAAATTAAGATTTGTTGACGTTGTTCTTTTACCGGCGAAGGCTGTTACGAAGTAACAGTACTTCGCCGGTAAAAGCAAGTCTGTCAACTTGCTTTTAGGGTATACCCTAAAAGCGCCCGCGGAGGCGGGGGAAAATACACAGTTAACCGAATGCCTTTTATTTATCCCATAATCGTGTTATATTTTTCTTATGGCTCAAGGAAGATTTTTGCCAATCGGCATACAAACATTTTCAGATATTCGCGAACGTAATGCGGTTTATGTTGATAAAACAGCTTTTGTTTATAAGCTTGCAACCGAGGGAAAGCCTTATTTTTTAAGTCGCCCCCGCCGTTTTGGAAAAAGTTTGCTTGTATCAACGCTTGAAGCATATTTTCTAGGCAAAAAGGAACTTTTTACAGGTCTTGCCCTTGAAAAATTAGAAAAAGACTGGATTGAGTACCCTGTAATTTATTTAAATTTCAGTATAAGTGGTTTTTCTACTGATGAAAAATTAAATGTTGCTCTTAATTCAACCCTTTCAAAATATGAAGAAAAATACAAAATCACGAAGGTTGCGGAAAGTTTTGCAATACGATTGAGTGACATCATTCAAAAAGCAAATGAAATTACGGGCAAAAAAGTTGTCGTCCTGATTGACGAATACGACAAACCAATTTTGGATGCCCTTTACACCGAATACGAAGAAAAGAACCGGACAATTTTGCGTGATTTTTACGTTACCCTCAAAGCCTGCGATGAATATATCCGCTTTATATTTATTACCGGGATAACTCGGGTAAGTCATATGAATATTTTTTCTGGACTTAATCAATTGCAAGATATTTCGCTCGATGAAAATTATTCCTCAATTTGTGGAATCTCGGAAACTGAACTTACCCAGTATTTTATGCCGGAAATTGAAGAACTGGCCCAGAAGAAAAAACTTTCTGTTGAAGAAACCAAAGCCCGTCTTGCCCGAAAATATGACGGCTATCATTTTTCACCAAACAGTGAGGGAGTTTATAATCCTTTTTGCTTGTTAAATTGCTTGAAGTCTCTGAATTTTGGATCATACTGGTTTGAAAGTGGAACTCCGGCATTTTTAGTAAAAACTTTGAAAAATCAACCGTTTTTGCTTTTTTCAATTATGGAAGGTCGTAAGGCAACTGAATCTGAATTTAAGGATTACGACCCAGATAGCAAAAATATGCTGCCGGTAATTTACCAGAGTGGCTATCTTACAATCAAAGATTATGAAGAAACTGAGGATGAAGGAATTTACACTCTTGGCTTCCCTAATAAAGAAGTTGAAAATGGATTTCTAAAAACGGTTTTGCCAAAATTTCTTAGTGTTCCAAATGATGATTTAGGCTTGTCTGTGGATTATCTCCGAAAAGCCTTTGCAGCAGGCGACTTGGAAATGGCAATGCGGATTGTAAAAGCTTGTTTTGCCGATATTCCGACCATTTTGCAAAAAAATATGTGTGAAAATTTCTACGAAGCAATAACCCACGTGCTTTTTAGGATGACCGGCTTTGATGTTGTCAGCGAAATGCAGTCGATTTTTGGGCGTAGTGATATTACCCTGACTACCCAGACAGATGTTTACATTTTTGAACTCAAAACTGTTGCCCCTGGAGATTTTGAAAAGGGTGTAGAAGAAGCTCTGGCACAGATTGAAAAGAAAGGTTACGCAGAACGCTATTCAGTCAGTGGAAAAACGACGCACAAAATTGCCCTAGTTTTTGC
>CAVCWN010000323.1:0-5989 GCA_963605975.1 Desulfovibrionaceae bacterium
CTTTTAAAGGTTCGTTTTATAAGACAGGTTTCGATTTAAGTTTGCTTTGATTATTGTCGATTTTATAAATAGAAGAAAAGGATTTATAAGAAATGTCAGAACTTGTCCCAAAAAACGAACCTTTAAAAGAGCAGAAACTACGTTTTATAGACCTATTTGCTGGAATTGGAGGCATAAGGCTTGGTTTTGAAAATGCTTTCAAAGAAAATTCAGAAACAGTTTTTGTTTCCGAATGGGATTTATATGCTCAAAAAACTTATCTTGCAAATTTTCAAAAGCCTGAAAAAATCGCTGGAGATATAACAAAAATTGATGAAAAGGAAATTCCTCCGTTTGATGTCTGCCTTGCTGGATTTCCTTGCCAGGCTTTCAGCCTTGCGGGTCAAAGAAAAGGATTTAACGACAATTACAAAGGAATTTGCCGCGGCACGCTTTTTCTTGATGTGGCAAGAATTTGTGAATACCACAAACCGAAAGTTATTTTCTGTGAAAATGTAAAAGGGCTTGTGATTCACGATAAAGGAAGAACTTTTAAAATCATAAAATCAACATTTGAACAACTTGGCTATAATGTTTTTTCTCAAATTTTAAATAGCAAAGATTTCGGAGTCCCGCAAAACCGCGAAAGAATATATATCGTCGCATTCAGAAAAGATTTGAATGTAGAAAATTTTTTATTTCCCACAGCTACAGATTCTTCTAAAAAGATAAAAGACATAATCGAAGAAAAACCCGTTTCCGCAAAATATTACTTAAGCACGACTTACATTCAGACTTTAATCCGCCATAAAGCAAGGCATGAAGCGTTAGGACACGGCTTTGGCTATGAAATTAGAAGTCTTGACGGAACGGCAGGTGCAATAGTTTGCGGTGGAATGGGTAGAGAACGAAATTTAATCGTTGATAAGCGGCAGACAGATTTAACCCCAGTGACCCATATAAAAGGAACCGTAAACACCGATGGAATCAGAAAAATGACGCCCCGCGAATGGGCAAGACTTCAAGGTTTTCCTGATTCTTTTAAATTAGTTCTTGCAGATACACATCTTTATAAACAATTTGGAAATTCCGTAACTGTACCAGTCATTCAGGCGATTGCTGAAAAAATAAAAGAGGTTTTAGATGAGCGAAAATAATTTAAGGGGCAACAAAGGCGAATGGAGTGAAGTTTATATTTTTCTTAAACTTTTGAATGATGGAAAACTTTACATTGCAGACAAAAATTTAGATGCAATGAAAAATGTTTTTTTGAACATTATAAAAATTCTGCGTGAAAACTATTCCTACTTTACAGGAAAGACAGTCCGCATTTTGCTGAATGATGAAGAAGTTGTCGGACAGATTCCTATTGAAAAAATTCAGAAGCACAAAGAAAAAATCTGGGATTCAATACAGTCAAAAGTTACTGGAAATTCAATTGTTGCAACTGATGAAATTTCTGCATTTTTTGAAGAAGCTAAAATCTCAAAGTTAAAGGCACCTTCAAGCAAAACTGATGATATAGAAATGGAAGTGCAGGACTACAGAAGCGGAATAAATTCCATTGTTGGATTTTCGTGTAAATCATCTTTTTCTGCGGAAGCTACACTTTTTAATGCAAGCAAAGACAATACAAACTTCCGCTTTAAGGTTACTGGAAATATCAATGATAAGATAATGAACAAATTTAACGGCATTTTTGACAGTAAAGGGCATACCTCAATTGGTGAACGGATGCATTTATTAAAAACTTCAAGATGTAATCTGACATTTGTAAAAGCGTGCAAACAAACTGCGGAAAGGAATTTGATTCTTTCCGGCGGAGTTGAGCTTCCAAAAATTCTGGGTGAAATGCTTAAATTCTATTATTTTGAAAATGAAGGAAAAGCAGAAAATTCCAGCTGTCTGTCTGCTTTAAATTATATTGTTCTAAAAAATGTTGCAGACTATAGGTATTCAGATAAATATACGATTTACGAAAGAAAAATAGGAACGCTTTTATATGATATGTTCTGTGGAATGAGGCTTTCTACGGATTGGAACGGAAAAAGTTCCGTAAACGGCGGATATATTGTCGTAAAAAATAACGGTGATGTTGTGGCGTTTCATTCAACCGTTGCGGATGAATTCAAGCAATTTTTAATAAGACAGCTAGGTTTTGAAAGTCCTTCTGCAACTCGCCATAACTATATGAAAATAGAAAAAGAAAACGGAGAATATTTTGTCAATTTGAATTTGCAGATTCGGTTCAAGAAGATAAAAGAACCTTCATTTTTGATTAACAATGAATGTGGCGGTCTTTGCGTAGCAGAAAAATGATTATGATGCAGCTAAACTTGAAGACGAAATTTGAAAAATAAAAAGAAATTTGTCCTATTTATAAAAATTATTTTTAATACAATGAAATGGTCGGCTTTACCCTTATAAATAACCTGGAAGATGTCCTAAAGACAAAATCTGTTAAAATTTGGGAAGCTTGGCCAGACCCAGACATGTGCGTTTCAATTTATCCGGCAAGATGTTTTCCTAATCTTGATGAAGAAACTTCAGAATACAATACGATTATTGTAAGCCCGAACACATATCAGTTTGAGGGGTGCGATTGTTATCATGGCTACGAAGGCATTTCTTTTGTAATGACCCCAAAAACTCAGGAGTTGAAAGATTTTATTGAAGATTTGAAAAGGGAAATGGAAGATATCAAGGGGAAGACGTAGGAGAAAAACTACCAAGGAATATTATGTGAGAACAAAAACATATTAAAATTATCGCTTGAAATTTTAATTTATCGCTTGTTTTATTTTATCGATTGAAAAAGAACAAGCGATAAAACTAGTCAAAACAAAGCAACAAATTAAAACATCTGAATGAAAAGTAGTAACAATGCAAAATCTTTGATTATGCTCAAGCTAAACCCCAGCGAAAGCCCTCTCTCCAAATAACTTCCGCCGGTATTTTTCTTTTTTATTTACTTTTTGTCCAAGTTGGGCTGTCGTAACTATATTTATCGGTATTTTCCATAGGCTCAAAGTATAAGAATGTCAAGGTGTTTGCACTGTTACCAATATATGTAAATACAAACCATATTCCCTGGTTATTGTGATTGTATAAAACAAAATTTCCTTCATCGTTTGCAATGTATGCACCTTGTGCTATTTTGCCGTTGCTAAATTTTACCGTTGCGTTTCCGTCATTACCGAATGTAATAGTTGCATCACAACTATCATCCCACTTTCCGTTATAGGTTGCATTAAATGACTTCATCCTTATTTTCAATTTTCTATCTCAAATATTTTTTTTGAACACTTTTATCTAATTATTGTATGTTTGAAAAATCTTTCTTGAAATTCTATTAAAGCTTTTATCTGATCATCAGAATATTCTTTATTCTCTGGACTATAATCAATTTGTCATCTTTATTAGAAATATTCATTTCAAAGAAAGAATTGAAAGCGGATCAGATTCAGCAACATTGTCCAGAACTGCGCCTTCTGCAAAATAATTACTACGAAAATATCTGGTTGTTTTTCAGGAACTGGAAGATTCCCATATAAACAATTCCATTTTCATCAGTATAGGTTTCAATATCATCACCAAGAATAACTATTTTTCTGAATGAATCATCTATCTTAAGAAGTGAATTGATTTCCTGCTTCCGCTTATCTTCATCAGTTAAAGCAAACGCAGATTGAATATAGAATTTATCCAGACCATTGGTTGCAATAAAATCAACCTCGTACTGAATATACTGCTGTTTTCCTTCTCTCGTTTCCCTGGATTCAACAAGACCGACATCTACAAAATACCCGCGGGATTTTAATTCATTGAAAATTATATTTTCCATGATATGGGTAATTTCCTGCTGCCTGAAGTTCAATCTTGCATTTCTTAAGCCAACATCAACAGCATAATATTTCTGGATAGATTCAAAATACTTTTTACCTTTGATGTTATATCTTCTTGCACCTTCAAATAAAAATGAATTTTCAAGGTAACCGATATAGTCACTGACTGTCTCATCATCAATTTTGACTTTTTGAACGGTTTTCATCGTATTTGCAAGTTTTGTAGGATTTATTAGGGAACCGATTGAAGAACACATTGCATCAACCATGGAAATAAGAGCTGTTTTATTCTTTACATGATTCCTTTCTACAACATCATCGATATAAGTTTTATCCCATAAATTTTTCAGATAACTAGCTTTCATTTCAGGAGTCTTTTGTTTTAAAAGACCAGGCATTCCTCCGTAGGTATAATATTCCTTCCAGAGCGTATGAACATCTTCCTTTCTGTCTGTACAAAATTCCTTAAATGAAAACGGGTATATTCTTATTTCATCTCCACGGCCACGAAAGATAGTTCTGATGTCACTGGAAAGAAATTTTGAATTGCTTCCTGTTATATAGACATCTATGTTGTTTTTAGCAGCAAGACCATTAACCAGGCGTTCAAAACCTTCAACTTCCTGAATTTCATCTAGAAAAATGTAATATTGCTCATTTTCAGAAGTAATTTTACTGTAGATAAAGTTTTTCAGGTTTTCTTTATTCAGAAGAGATTCATCGCATTCAGGATCATCTATGTCCAGAGAAATTCTGATTATATTATTTTCATTTACACCTTGAGAAATAAGATATGCATAAAAAATTTTTTTCAGAATCCAACTTTTTCCACATCTGCGGGAACCGGTTATGATTTTTACTTCCCCATTGTGCATGTGATCTATGATTTTTTGAAGATAAATTTCCCGGTTTATAAAATCAGACATAATTCTTGTATCCTCGCTTTTTAATGCAACTTGCACTTTTTAGCGATTGTATATCAATTCGCTTTATATTGCAACTTGCACTTTTTAGCGAATTGCATTTTTCAGGTTCAAAAAAATAACTATCCATCCCCCAAATCCGTAGCAGAAAGTTCAAATCTTTGATTATATGCAAGTGATAGAAATAGAAAATCTTTGATTATGCTCAAGCTAACCCCGGCGAAAGCCTTTTTCAAAAACTTCCGCCGGTAAGCCTAAGCTTTTTTATTTCTTCCTATGCCGTTATCGTAACCGTTTTACTTACAGCAGTCGAAAGAGTTTTTAATTCCTTGTCGCCGGAACAGTAGCGGGTTCTTAAAACAATGCAGTATTTTTCTTGGCTAAGGTCGTCCGGGACGTAAAATTCCAGAGTCTTTGGCTTGTTTGTACTGATTGTTTCACTTTGCACGGCTGTCCATGTGGATTCATCTTTTTTGATGTTGCCGTCTTCGTCCAGTGGTGCAAACCAGATTCCTGAATCTTCGCCAAAGATTTTAAGGCGGCTGCCGGTGATTTTTACGCCCTTTCCTTTTATTAAAATGCGCTCTTCATTCTGGTTGAATGTGTTGATGATTTTGTCAAAGGCGGGGCTTGAATCTGCGATGATTACCTTGTCCACTTTAAGACTGTCTACGGCTTTTTGGGCCTGGGTGCTTGGTGTAAAGCAGATTTTGAATCCCGGAATGCTAGATTCCCCTGGATTTTCGCCAGTTACAGAGCCCGACACTGTGATGTACATTGTGCCGATTCCCAGAACATCAACGGCATTTCCGTTCTGGCAGGCTTTGAGCATTTCGTTTCCAAGAAGATTTGCCACATGTTGAATCATGTAGGGGCTTACGCCTTCGTTCTTTTCAGAAATTGATGCGATTAAGTTTTCAAGAGTTACAGTGTTTCTTGTTACACGTCCAATAAAAGAATTTTCATCAGTGCTGAACTGATTTTTTCGTAAAGTAACGCTAAGAATACTATCAGCGTTTTTAAAATTTCTAGTTGCCATATTATTATGCTCCTATAATAAATAAATTTTGTTTGTCAAAACCGAATGTAACAAAACGGTATAAGACCAAAACCTGCACCAGAGTCCGAAAGTCCTTAAACACCGGTGCTAAGAAAAATGTCTTTGACAGGGAGCATAAATTCTGCTATATTTGAATAATCAGTTTTGATTCAATATAGTGAATCTATGCAAAGCCTTTGTTT
>CAVCWN010000324.1:0-4895 GCA_963605975.1 Desulfovibrionaceae bacterium
CGATGCTGATTACTTCGCTTCTTTATGGTTTAGATAAAATTGCAAACACCTGTGGCCATTATGATGCTTACCGACAGAATGCAGAATTAACTGAAGACTTAGTTCTTCCAATTCCAGAGCCTAACCTGAACTTAAAACATAATCAGTGTTTCAATTGTGATACAAACGAGCTTGTAAAAAAGATTTCTGCCGATGTTGTTTACATAGACCCACCTTATAATTCCCGGCAATATTGCGATGCCTATCATTTAGTTGAAAATATTGCACGTTGGGAAAAGCCTGAAGTTTTTGGCGTCGCAAAAAAGATGGATAGAACTGCATTAAAGAGTAAATATTGTACTCGTTCGGCACCAGAAGTTTTTGATGAGTTGATTGGAAAGAGAAGGTTTTAGTTTATGAAAAAACATACTCAAGTTGATGATATTATTGAAACAATGGTAAAAAATGGTGGTTTTGCAACTCTTGGTTATTTAAATCAAAACGTTGATACATCTGC
Organism: Desulfovibrionaceae bacterium; assembly: GCA_963605975.1. Lineage (GTDB taxonomy): Bacteria > Spirochaetota > Spirochaetia > Treponematales > Treponemataceae > Treponema_D. The sequence continues at coordinate 497 of CAVCWN010000324.1, forward strand.
GTGGGCAACAAAAACACCTTTTGAAAGTATAAGATGTTATCTTCAACGAAGAAAAGAATTTTTTAAGATACAGCCGGGATTATGGGCACTTGAAGATTATAGAGAATCTGTTTTAAAAAAGTTTAATCTAAAAGAGACAGATAAAGTATCAAATGAAGTTTTTACACATTCATATTATCAAGGTTTAATAACTGATATTGGAAATTGGAGAAAATTTAAAACTTATACACCGGCACAGGATAAAAACAGAATGTATCTTGATAAAAAGCTTGGTGATATTTCTACAACTACAGATATTCCTGAATTTACATTTCCAAATATTGTAAATCGTGCCAGAACTGTGGATGCCATTTGGTTTAATGAAAGAAATTTACCAAATTCATTTTATGAAGTAGAACATTCTACCAATATCATAAATTCTCTTAACAAATTTTATGAACTGCAAGATTTTAGGGCTTCTTTTTATATAGTCGCAGATAATAAGCGTAAGACTGAATTTGAAAGTAAAATAAATCAGTCAATTTATGATTCAATTAGACCTATAGTAAAATTTGTTGATTATGAATCCCTTTCAAATCAACATACCCAAATGGCTTCATTATATAAAAATAATTTATTGATAATTTGAGGTATTTATGTCTGATTTAGAATCAATATTAAGAAGTATTTGTGGTGAAAAAGCTAAAATTTTTAAAAAGAATGGTGATTTTACGGAAGAAGGTTATGAAGCATATAAAAAGCTAATTCAGATTTTATATGATGTTGAAAGTATTACTGGCAATTTTAATGTTTCTTCGATTGTTGATGAACTTGATAAAATTGCAGATTTAAAAGTGTAACAACCAGTTTCCGTATGCAGAACTTCAATAAAAAAATTGAACAGCAACTTGATTTATTGAACCAGTTTTGGCAAAAACCTGAATATAAAAATGAAAAGTGGGAATCAAACGAACATGTTCAGGAAGCATATTACAATTTCATAAAGGAAAGTAATTTTCTAAAAGAAGGAGATGCTCCTAGAAAAGCAAAAGATGCCCGTCAAAAAACTTCGGGAATGCGGGATATTGGTTTAATTGATGATAATCGGAGACTTACACCTGTCGGAAAAAAATTACTTGAAATTTCAAAATCAGGCAATTTTACAAGTGATAATTTTTTACAGATTCCAAAAGACAGTTACATTTACTTTTTGCAACTCTTAAAAACTTATGTTGAAATTGATAATGATACGGTAATAAGACCTTTTATACTTCTTGCAAAACTTCTAAAAGAGTTTGATTTTCTTTTGCAACATGAATTTATGTATCTTTTTCCACTTTGTATTGATGGGAAGACAACTGATTTTATTATAGAAAAACTTGAAGAAAGCAGAACAAAAGAAAGTGTAGATTCTATCATTACAGAAATTTTCATGAAACAGGAAAATTATAAGGCTGCCCTCGACTATTTTCTGAACGAAAAGACTGTTACTGAAGAAACATTCTGCAAAGTTGGCTTAAACAGAAAAAGCAAAGATTATGATAGAGCATATCTTCCCTTATATAATGCCATTAAAAAAGTATATTTTGATAATGATGAATCAGATTCGGCAATATTGAAATTGTATGAGGCTTCAGAAATTGGAAATGTAAAAACTCATTGGCGAAAATTTTTATTTAAAACCTCGTCAGGTCCTGCAATCAGAAAATCTCCCTTAGAACAACTTGTATATTCAAATATGTTTAGAAACTGTAAAAATGAAACTGTTCTAAGAGAAGCTTTTTTCAAAACAATGCATTTAATCAAAATAAAAAGGACTCTGGAAGATTATTTTGATTTAAATCGCCGTTATCTAAAAATCTCGGATACACTACTTTTTGCAGATAATCAGGTTAAGTTCGATGTAATTCCGCGATATTATTTTTCTTTAGTTCCAGATGATTTTTACAATCTTGCCTTTAAAAAATCAGATGATTTACAGGAATTGAAAAAACTGGAAGATATTTCCCCATTCCTAAAACTTGATGAAGAAAAACTTCTTAAACTTATCAACAAAGACAATAAAACAAACTTTACGAAAATCTGTGATATTAAACAGTTTGTTGCTGACGAACGTACAGAACGTTTTAACAGACTTATTGATGAAAAATTTACAGATAAAAATCTTATTACAATACTTGAGTTATTTAAAAACAGAAAAAGTCCTGCAGATGACAAATCTATTCAAGACTTTGTTACTGATGAAGCTGACGGTCCTACAATTTTTGAATATATCCTTGCAATCGTCTGGTACAAAATAAGTAACAGAGAAGGTGATGTTCTTTCATTTATGAATCTTTCTCTTGAAGCAGACTTGCTCCCAAAAACTCACGCCGGCGGAGGTGAAGCAGATATTGTCTGGAAATATCAATCTTCTAATGATTATCCAAGACATGACTTACTCATTGAAGCAACACTTTCTGATTCAACAAATCAGCGTCGAATGGAAATGGAGCCTGTTTCTCGCCATTTAGGAGATTATATTTTAAGTCATAAGGATTATGAAACTTACTGTGTATTTTTGACAAATTTCCTTCATATAAATGTAATTGCTGATTTTAGAAATAGGAAAACAAGCACTTATTATAATTCAGACGGAACAGAAGAAATAAATGGAATGATGATTATCCCGTTAGAATCAGATGTTTTGATTTCTTTGTTAAAGTCAGGGAAAAAATATCCGGAACTTTATAAATGTTTTCATGAAGTTTATGCAAGCAGTCTTGCCCCAAAAGAATGGTATGACGAATTAAAAAAGATATTGTAAAAAACAAAATTGCAGTCAGACATATTTATGACCACAACATTAAAGGCAGCTCTAAAAAATCATTTTCAATACCTTTTTAAGCTGCCTTGTAAGAAAAAAAAACAAATGCACAAATCTTTACGAAAGCAACACTTCTTCCACCAACAGCCTAGCCGGCCGTGTAGCGGTTTGCCGAAGGCAAAGTGCGAAGCACCGAGGCGAATAGCCGAGCCGCAGAAGGGCCGTTTAACAAAAGGCGGTATGCTTCTTCCTTAAAAAAAACAAAAGTTATATAGTAGACAAAAATTTAATAGGACGAAGATATGAAACTTACTTGTGGAATTGTTGGGCTTCCGAATGTTGGGAAGTCGACTATTTTTAGTGCGCTGACAAAGGCGCCGGCTTCTGCGGAAAATTATCCTTTTTGTACGATTGATCCGAATGTTGGGGTTGTGGATTTGCCTGATGAACGGCTTGATTTTATGGCAAGCGTTTTTAATCCTAAAAAGAAAATTCCAGCCAGTGTTGATTTTGTGGACATTGCGGGTTTGATAAAGGGTGCTTCAAAGGGTGAAGGTTTGGGAAACCAGTTTTTAGCAAACATTCGTGAGACTGCGGTTATTGCTCATGTTGTGCGCTGCTTTGACAATCCGGATATTCAGCACGTGAGGGATGATGCGAAAACGGATGCGCCTATTGATCCGGAAAGTGATATTCTTACAATCAATTTTGAATTGGCACAGGCTGACTTGGACACGATCGCTAAAAGGCAGGAAAAAATTGTAAAGCAGATTCGCGCTTTGGGTTCTGCCGAAGAAAAGCGGCTGGCTCCTTATTTTTCTGCTGTTGAAAAAATTAAACCTCTTTTGCAGGATGGTAAGTGCGCCCGCATGGCTGATTTGTCCGATGAAGAAAAAGATGCTATTTACGATTTGCATTTGCTTACGATTAAGCCTCAGGTTTTTGTCTGCAATATTGATGAAGATACGATTGAATCTGGCAGTAATGCTTATGTGGAAAAGGTTCAAAAAATTGCTGACGAAGAAAAGTCTCAAGCTATTGTGATTTGCGGAAAATTTGAAGCTGATCTTTCTGATATTACTGATGAAGAAGAGCGCAAGGAATTTATGGACAGTGTGGGCTTGAAGGAATCGGGTCTGACTGTTTTGAGCCGCCATGTTTATTCTTTGATGGGTTTAAGGACTTTCTTTACTGGTGGAAGTGACGAATGCCGCGCATGGACAATTCACGCTGGTGACAAGGCTCCTCAGGCAGCTGGTGTAATTCACACTGACTTTGAAAAGGGCTTTATAAAGGCTGAAGCTTATTCTGTAGAAGATTTAAGAAAATATGGCAGCGAAGCAGAAATTAAGGCTGCCGGCAAGTACCGCCAGGAAGGCAAAGAATATGTTGTTCAGGACGGGGACGTGCTGTTTTTTAAATTTAATGTGACTAAGTAAGCCGGAGTGAAAGAGGGGGGGCAAGGTTTACGAAATGAGTGGATTGGGGGGAGGTCTTTCTTTCGTAAACAGTGCCGCTTTTGGGGAGAGATGCTGCTTTCGTAAACTTGTGGCACTTTTGGGAAGAAACACGGGGTTCGTAAACTTGTGGCGCTTTTGGGAAGAAGTGCTGCTT
>CAVCWN010000325.1:0-4634 GCA_963605975.1 Desulfovibrionaceae bacterium
GAAGCAAAGTATCAAAAAGACGAAGCCGAAAAAATCATCGAACTTCTTTTATTTATTTTGAACAACAAGGACGAAATTCTTGAAAGGGAACTTTCAATTTCAGTCCTTCACGATTCAAAACTCTGGGAGAAAAAATACAAAGCAAAAGTCTGTAAATTGCTTTTGGAAAAAGGCGATTATTCAGAAATCCTTTTGGACCTGGACGAAAAAGAAAAAATTAAAGCCCTTCTTGAACAGCACAACATTTTTGACAATCCAACTTATATTTATTTTAAAGGCGATGCCACAATTTATTTTTCTGATAAAAATACAATTCCCGTTACTGCGGAAAATCCCATAGCCCTGTCATCCGTTTCGATGAAAAATATTAAAAAAGTAGAAATAAAAAATTCAAAAGTTTTCACCATAGAAAATCTTACCTCGTTTAACAGATTCACTTTTGAAAATTCCTTTGCCATTTATTTAAGCGGCTACCACAACTCAGTCAAACAGGAATTTTTAAAATTGATTTTTGAGCAAAACAAAAACAAAAAATATTTTCACTTTGGCGACATAGACCCCGACGGATTTTTTATCCTGGAAAATCTGAAAGCCAAAACGAAAATTCCATTTTCACCTTACAAAATGTCCTGCACAGAACTTCAAAAATATTCAGCCTACACAAAAGTCCTGGAAGAAAATGACATCACTAAAGCAAAAACTTTGATTGCCAAAGGATTGTACGTTGATGAAATGAATTACATGCTGAAAAATAATTGCAAACTGGAACAGGAAATTGTCAGCTGGCTGGAAAAGTGATGACAGGATTTTTTAGGGCGTTCCCCTCCGCAAGCGTCGGGTCGGGCTACTCCAGGTTCCGCTATCGCTACAGCCTCCTCACTACGCCTGCGGCTTCGTTGCGGTGGCCGGCTTCGCCGCCTTGCGTATCCCTAACGCGGGGGAAAATAGAATATAAGAAGTAAATTGAATTTGATTTTAAATAATGGAAAATAAACAACATTATTATTTTACAACTTTGAATAGTAATCTCTTATTTTATTTGCCATTAATTTTCTTCGTTGTAGTAAAAATTCTTCATAGTTTTTGAATGTCCAGTTTTTAATATCCAACGGAATACAGTTATCAGCAAGATTTTTTTTAACGGCTTCCTCTGTCTTCAAATTTCCAATATGAAATTCTTTTGATACACACTGATTCCAAACTTTAGTAAAATATTCACAAGGCTCATCTTTTCCAACTGCAATATTTGTTGGCGTATCAAGATATGTAAAGTTCGCAACCTGATTGTATTTTGCCTTATCTTTTATTCCATTGTCGATTAAATACTGCTTAGGGAAAATATGATGAACATCACCCATAGTAGTAATAAGATTTGAGAACTTCGAACCTTCATTGAACAAAGAATCACTGGCATCCCTGCAGGAAGCCGCCCAAAACACGCAAAGATAAGGACTATTTACAGATGAAGTTTCAAGATTTTGAACTAATTCAACATTCCAGAATGTATCTGATAAAGTTTTTTCAATTTCTTCGAGCCAAACTAAGAAACCTTTTTCATTTATTCTACGTAAGTCTAAATCCATTGCTGATTCTGGTGATGAAATATAACGACTTGTCAAAGTACTCATCACATACCAGCGCTGTACATAATTTTTTACCTTTGTTTTATCAATTGAACTATCTTTTAAAAGGCGTAAGTACAAAGTATAGGCAAAATCCAGTGTAATATCTGATGTAATTAATTTTTTAGCTATAAAACCAGCATCCTTAATTGCTAGAACAAACTGCTTAAAATTATATTCATTCATATAATCAAGCACACCTGAAGAAAGATGCTTAAATGTATCTTCTGCAATAGATTCCTTAAAATCTTTTGTTTCAAAGTCTCTTCCCTGTAAAAGACTTACAAGATCTTTCATTTTTCCGCGAGGATACTGTGACATAAATGCAACACGAAGCATATCACTATAATCAGGATCATAAATATCTTCATTATCATCTTTTAGCCACTTTAATTTTTGAGCATAGTCTGTTTTTGCAAAGGCTTCATCTTTTGTCATATCTGAATACCATTTAGGATCGACTGCAAGATGAGAAAAATAATCGATTGCCTTGCGAAGCATATTTCCACCAAATTTTTCATTAGCAGCAATGCGACTCATTGCAAAATCAGCCTGATTAAGTTTAGTTCCCTGACTGTTAATACGAATAAAAATTTCAGTAACTTCATCAATACTAAGTTCTTTGTCAAAAAGTTCTATTACACCGAGTTTGCGATTTTTTATATCTACAAGCTTTGTAATTTGCTGGTTAAATTCTTTTGGTGTAATTTCTGGATTTATCTGGCAAAAATCTTGCACAAATGAAAAAGAATCAAAAGATGTCTGAAAAATTACTGAAATATCCGGAATCCACTTTTTATCTTTTAAGATGGCATTATCTTGAACGGAAAAACATTCTTCTTCATTTTTCGCAAAAGGATTGTATGCAATGGCAATATGTTTCTTTTCAAAATCAGCATTAAAAACTTCAAGTCCGCTTAAAGCTGTCATCATTGCAGTTACACGCTGTTGCCCATCTATCATAATTTTCTTACCAACTGAAAGGCTACCATCTTTTAATTTAAGATCTGGACTTTTTGAAATAATCAAATATCCTGTTGGATAACCTTTGTAAAGAGAATCAATTAAATCTCTGACCTGCTTCCCTTTCCAAACAAAAGGACGCTGAATTTCTGGAATTGCAATCTCGTTTGATTTAATAAAATTTAAAATTTGTTCTACAGAATAATCTCGAACGCTGTATTTTTCTGCCATTATTTACTCCAATTATTTTTTTTCTACAACACATTTATTATACCACAAAAATCACAATTCCCTTAAAAAACTCCCACAAACCTCTCAATCACCCCATCAATCAATTTCCTATTCCGAACCACCTTACTCCATTCCTCCTGCACCACGCCGTAATACAACCTGGCAATACTTCCCGCAATGCAGGCAATTGTGTCAGTATCCCAGCCAAGATTTACCGCTTTTAAAACGCAATCCTTGTAATTTTCCGTGGTCAAAAAACACCACAAGGTAGCTTCGAGAGAATCCACCACATAGCCGGAACTTTTTATCTTATCTTCACTTAAATCCTTAAAGTCAAGATGAAAAATACGCTCGTACCTGCTCCTGGCACAGCGTCATGCTCGTATCATCAGACCAGGAACCTTTAGGAAGATTGTAAGTTCCATACCCGCGCATATCAGCAACAGGATTTTCTTTCAGTTCATCACGCGTTTTAAATTCAACAGGCACTCCAAGTGCGTCCCCAATAATTGCTCCGTAAATTGTATTGTAGATTTTCTCTTTCATTTTTCTTTTCCTACATCAACAGATTACTTCCTCTCCTAAATCTCCCCATCCTCAAAAAACTCCTGTGCCAAAACAAACACCGCATAATGCGGAATCGTAAGAATGTCATTTTCTTTGTTGTAGCCAAAATTATTTGAAGAGATTTTTATAGCCGTGCATTTTCCATTAGCCTCTCGAAATTCTTCAAGCGACCCTAGATTTCCTTTTCCTTTTTTTACGTCCAAAGGATAAAGTTTCCCGCCCGAATAAACTATAAATTCAAATTCGTGAGTCTGTTTTCCAGTCCAATAAAAAAGCGGAATACCTTTAGCAGCAAGTTCGCAGGCAACATAATTTTCATAAAAAACTCCAGAAAGCGTGTTCCTTCTTTCTTTTACAAAAAAATCCGCCTGACTGACTTTACTCTGATACGCAAAAATCCCTTCATCTGCCAAGTAAAGCCTAAAAAGCCCCGACGACTCTTCTTCAAACGGCAAATTGACGTGTCCCTTTAGATTTTTACAACGATAAATTACATGAGATAACTCAAGCCATTCATAAGCATTAAAATAATCCCGATTTGATTTTCCTTTTTCCAACAAAGAGATTTTAAAATTCTTATTTTCCTTATTCAGCTGAGAAAAAATATTTTTATAGACATTCCGGGTTTTTAAAATCATCTCTGTGGAAATATTATAAGTGTCCATATCACCAAGATAATTTTCATAAACTTCCTTTAAAACACTCCTAGCCTCAACATAGGATTTTTCTTGAATAAAAACATCCAAAGCTTCCGGAAGCCCTCCAATAGTCAAATATTCGTGTAGAAGATTCATCGCCATATCGTGATAAGGAGCCTCAAGTGGAGATTTCGTAGAATATGAATCTTGAATCATTTTTAAAAGAACAGGATTTACATTCATCAAATATTCTTCAAAAGAAACAGGAAAAACTGTTATGGAATCAACTTTGCCCACCGGAAACAAAAATTCATCAGAAGAATCTTTCTTTTCCTGCTGCTTAATTGAAAGGCGCACAAGAGACCCCGTCGCAATAACAGGAATTTCCCGATGGTCCTGACCTTTAATGCCGACAGAACCTGATGACACTGCTGCACTTCATCAAAAATCAAGAGGTAAAAGAGGATTTTCATTGCCTGGTCAGGATTTTCAGCGTAGGCTTTCATAAAAAGATTTTGAACCCGACTTTCGTCCGCATCGCGAAGGGCAACTCCAAGGGCAAACAAATCAAGGCAGTCAGACTGAGTTGAAGAAAGTGTTACGGCTCCGTTTT
>CAVCWN010000326.1:0-4402 GCA_963605975.1 Desulfovibrionaceae bacterium
CAAAAGAGGCGGTCGATTTTTACAAAAAACAGGGATTTGAAGAAAGGCCGTGTGCTTGGGACGGCCCTGGAATGTTTAAGATGATTAGGAATTGAGGTGGTAAAAATGAACAAAATCTGGAACACTCTTTACAACGAGGCGTTAAAAGTTTTAAAACCCAGAAAAATATCTGAGTGGGTTGAAGCTGGCGGGGTAGCGGCCGCAATCAAGGCTACTTCTTGAAATATTTACACCGGCGTTTGTGTGGACGGTGCCTGCCGGGAACTTATGTCCCAGCTTATGCCGGACCATTACAAGGAAATTGAAATTATGACTCTTGGTGACCTTACTCCCCACTGGTGGATTTAAGAGAATTTTAAGGGCGTGCCCCTCCGCTTTGCTACGGGTCGGGCTATAGCTTGAAACTTCGCACTTCGTGCTCGTTGCGGGTACGGGGTTCCGCTATCGCTTCATTCCTCCGTTCAGGCTTCGCCCTCACTACGGAACGGCTACGCCGCCCCTACTATCCCTCACGCGGTTTGCAACAGCCATTGTAACAGAAACAGAATCAGCCCATCTGCCACTCAAAATAAAAGGGCTATGTCATCCCAAAGTCGATTCGGGATGACATATAAGAGATGCTGAGTCAAGCTCAGCATGACACAACTGTCATTCCGAATTCAGTTCGGAATCTGTCTGTAAAAGGTGCAATTTACGAAAATATCGTTGCAGATATACTAACTAAACAAGGCTATGATCTTTATTATTAGGGCATCTCTAAAAAATCATTTTCAATGTTTTTTTAGAGATGCCTGCGAATTTTAAGTCTTTGCAATATAAAGACTTAAAATGTCGCTTTTTTAAAGTTACCTCTAAAAATTGCAATTTTTAGAGGTTCCCATTACAAAAATATTGGCTTTAACGGCAAGTTTTACACATTCCCATATTTCTGCGGATTTTTACTAAAAAGATATATTTTTGAAACAAAGATTTAAGCAACGAAGTCATATTGTAAAAAAAAACGCCTGCCCTTCAAAAACGAAAGACAGGCAGTTATAAATTTTAATTAAAACTGGCGGACAACGACTACGAAATTAAAACTATATTTAGAATATTCACCCTCATATACTTTACCATTACTAAAAAGCAAACAAACTACACCAGTTGCATACTCAGCACTCTGCGAGCTACTCCAATAACCAGGTGTTTTTTCTATAAAGTTAAATCCATCGGCTTTATTCAGACTGCTTTGAATTACACTCTTCTCTTTATATACTTCATACAGTTCTGAAATTGAAGGAATATACCAGCCACTAGCAAGTTCATCATTTGCATCAAAACCACAAGTTGTTGTTCCATAATTTATCGCAAAATCAAATGCAGGATAATTTGTTGCAGCATCTTTTGTACCTTCAGGGTCTGCTGAACAAATATAATCCCAGTTGTCGCTGCCGTCTAAATCACCGGTGAAAGTATAACCACTAGTTGCATTTCCAGACACTTTTGAAATTATATCTGTAAAACTTGTTTTATATCCAGTGGAAGCTGATTTTCCCTCTCCCACCCAACTTAAAAAACTACTCTTTCGTTTTATACCCAGCCCAATTGCTATTCCACTATCATTAAAATATGCAATTACTGCAACCGGTTTATTACTTTCATCAATTGTGTAAGAACTAACATCTGCTACAGCAACCCTTGTTCCGTCTTTTAAGATAATGTCACCTATCGAAGCATTTTTTGTATCGCTTACAGCAAAAGTAGCAGACATGCTGTTTCCTCCACCTACAATCGTTACATCATAAGAGCCGCTATTTTCAGGAATCGTAAGAGTTACTGTAAGTTCTGTGTCACTTGAAATTGTAATTTCTGAATTTTCTGTAATGGACTTTGTGTCACAGATTACAACAAAATCACTTGACGTTATGCCAGCTGCCATAAAGTTTTTACCTGTCACAGTTGCAGTTACATTGCTTCCAGCATTTTTACTTCCAACTTTTGGAATCTTAAAACTAGCAAATGACGGACCTTCATAAACCTGAAGACTTGCAGTATTACTTTGTGCCGTGCCATCAAATAAAACTTTTACTGTATATGTTCCCTCAACAGAAGGAAGTGGAATGTCTACATCAAAACTTGCTGTGCTCTGTGTAAATTCTGTTGTGTCTACTGTTACGCTGTCGCCGTATTTTTCACCATTGCTGTCATAGAGGGCAAGTTCTATCTTGCCGGCTACATCAAGGTCTGTTCCCTCAACACTTGCCTTTACCTTCATTCCAGCTTCTTTTATAGTAATCTGGTCTGCTTCAAGACTTAAGCTCGTTATTTTTGCAGCATCTGAAATGTTAAAGCTTGCAGTGTGTTCTTCATCTATGCTTCCACAAACTTTTACACGAACGGTATAATCTGTTCCTTCAACTGTAGCCGAAGTCAAAGTTGGAAGAGTTACAGTTGCACTTGCCTTGTTGCTTTCAGCGTCAACTGTTGCTTCAAAATCCGTAATATCATTATTTGAATCAACAATCTGAACATAAAGAGTTTTATCTTCTATCATTGAAATCAAATCAAAGTTCGAACCGTATACACTTGCCGTAAATGTACTTCCACCTTCTGTATATGCAAAACGAGTCTTTGAAAGTTCTACTTTGCTTATAATAGGAAAGTTATTTGTAGTAACACGCGCAGTTGAATTGTGGCTTTCATTTTCAGCCTTATCCACCGCTGCTACCGTAAATACATATTCATTCCTGTCACTTACACCCGTTACCGCAAAAGATTTTTCCCAAACCTTTTCCTCCGTTACAACAGGACTGCCATCTTTTGTATAACTTACAAGGTAGTAATCAATATCACTGTCACTTGAATCCCAAGTTACATTGATTGTTTTTTTAGCATAATCGTAACTTGCGGTAAGATTTGTCACTTCATTTGGCACAATCTTATCGATGTTATTAATCGTGATGTAAGAAATCTCTCGGCGGCCATCATAGTCAAGGGCTGCAACTGTGTAAGTTCCGTTTTCAGCTGCTGCAAATGATGAAGCACTTGTAATTTCACTTTCTTCAAGAACATCATCTACACTTGATTTAAGTCCTTTTACATAACAAATCTTACTTACCATGCTTGAACTTTCTGCCTTTACAGTGACTATTACATCCTGATTTGTGATTTCTGTTGTAGAAGCCGTCAAAGTAATTTTCAATTCGCTCAACTGTTTTAAAGTCATTTTTTCAGTTTTTGATTTACCAGCACTTTTGTTTCCGCTTGTGTCCATCGCTTTTACAGTAAAAGTGTAACTTGTTCCAGCTGTCAAATCTGTAATCACAAGACCACCGTTACCAGGAGCCACAAAAATACTGCCCTGTGCCATCGGTGCAATTACGGCGCGTCCGCTTGTCTTTTCCTCATAAGTTACTTCCATGCCAAAAAGGTCATCGTCACTTGGGTCTGTCCAACTAAGAACAGCATTTACTTTTCCGTCTGTACCGTTTACGCATGAAACATCAAGACCCGTTACATCTGCCGGAGCTTCCTTATCCGATGTATCTTGAGGAGTTCCTTTTTCTTCAGAACCTTCTGAATAATTCAAACTTGTATCAAAAGTCTGAACTGTAAATGTATATTCCGTACCGTTTGTAAGACCTGTCACAGTGAATGTGCTTACACCTTTATCAAGAGTAACAGGATTTGCCAAAGTTCCTTCTGCCGGAGACATACTGATTTTTACTCCTGCAAAATCTTCATCAGCCGGATTTGTCCAGCTTAAATCAGCCTTTCCATCATTTGCTAAAACAGAAAGTCCCGTTACATCCGCCGGAGCCTTTTTGTCAGACTCGTCACTAGGAGTTGCCTTTTTTTCTACAGCTTCACAAGCATTATGGCTGTCATCCAAAGAATACAATTTGAATGTATATTCCGTACCATTTACCAGCCCTTCAAAACTTGCACTTGATTTTTCGCCAGCCTTACCCTCAATTACAAGACTTGAATTTCCATTTTCCAGGCCAGGGTCTACAGTTATGCGGATTGCATAAAAATCTGTATCAGATGGATTTGTCCACGTCAAAAGTGCCGTACCATTAACTGCACTTACATTTACATTCTCAACTTTTCCAGGCGCCTTTGTGTCATCTTCCGGAAGGTCCGCAGCCTTTTTACATCCTGCAAAAACAAAGGCCAAAGCTGCCACCAATGCAAGAGCCACATTCTTAAACTTTTTCATCATTTTCCTCCATTTTGTTTGATGAAATTTTATATACTACGTCATCTAGGTCTTGAAACAAATTCAAGGTAATGACATTTAAAAACAAAAAGACCGCCTGGTCCCGCAGACTTTTTCCACGGACACAAACGGTCTTACTTTTACAAAAAAAATATTTTCAAGGAGACACTTATCACTGAACTGAACTGAACTGAAGTGAAC
>CAVCWN010000327.1:0-4325 GCA_963605975.1 Desulfovibrionaceae bacterium
GATACCGGTTTCTTTTGCAAGTGCTAAAATATGCGCATTATCTTCTAACACGCTGTCTAAGGTGCACCCATCGTCGTCCAAACGGTTTTCAATAGCATTTGCGTATTTCTTAATTTCGTTAAAATGCGTCCTTATGTATCTTTCACTCATTACAAGGCAATAGCTTTGTATATTTTTACGGTATTCGTCGGAAAAATCTTTTTTCCAGTCAAGGGGAATGTAACACCCTTCGACGGTCAAATTCTGTCGGTTTTCAATTGCCGTTTTGACCATTTCTCGGACGATCGGCCATAGGTAATCCGTTAATTCGGCATCATCACTCATAGGCGTAAGCTGCGTATTGCCGCTGCGGATCAGTCCCATTTTCAAATGGTCGATTGACAGGTACGGATATTTATATTTTTCGAGAAACCTTTGTGCTAACAGGGTCTTGCCTGTATGAGATGCCCCGGTAATTAAAATAATCATTTTGCTACCCCACAAATTCTGATTTGTCTGCCTGTTTATGCCTTATGCCCGCTGATTCGGGCGTTCCATTGTTATTTTCCGATTCGGCGCATTACCGCAAGCAGTCCGCCGAACAGTCCTATGCGGAACAGATGTGCAATGCGAGCCCAATCCAACTTGTGTGAAATGCCGATATCGTTAAATTCGGTCATGCTTATGTCATCCCTTTTCTCAATTTGCGGCTTACTTCAAAATCGCTTTTACAATGATCACGATCAAAAGCACCTTAAGATGATTGTAGTAACCGTCCAGATTGTAAAGAATGCAGGGGGCATTCAAATGCTTAAGCGAAACCTTCGACATAACCTCCGCGATTTCTTCCAATGTACCAGTTCCGGCAATAAAAGGGAAGAAACGCACTACACCACTTTCAAAAAAATCTACTTCACCCCCTTCCCGCTCAACTCCCTGAGTGTCCGAACGATAAAGAAAACTGCAATCGCAAATGTCAAAATATCGGCAGCCGGAAACGACCACAAAAGCCCGTCCAGCCCCATAGTCAGCGGCATAAGAACCGGCAAAAATACGCCAAAAATAATTTCGCGAGTCATGGAAACTATTGTGGATGCAACCGCCTTTCCCATGGCCTGCAGATAAATGAAAGTCCCTTTGTTTACCGTTGCCAGAACCATCATACACAAATAAATGCGGAAACATTTCACCGCGAAATTTGAATAATAAATACTTTCGTTTGCCGCACCAAAAAGTTTTGCAATTTGCAAAGGAAAACATTCAACAATGACTGTCGCAAGGCCTCCAATAATCGCCTCTGCAATTAACAGATAGATAAAAAGAGTTTTTGCCCTGTCTTTTCGGTTGGCACCGATGTTATAACCAACAACCGGAATGCAGCCTGCCGCAAGGCCTATTGAAATAGAAATTGCAATCTGAAAAAACTTCATTACAATTCCAAGGACGGCAAGGGGGATTTGAGCATATTCAGCCTTTCCAAAAACCGGATCAAGAGCACCATATTTCATACATGTGTTCTGAACTGCCGCCATCGAAATTACAAGAGACACCTGGGCTAAGAAACTTGTCATTCCCAAAGACAAAAATTTTGGAATCAACCTTCCTTTTAGCCTGAAACTGCGCTTTCCAAGTTTGATAGCTTTCATATGACACAAATACCAGACAGAAAGTCCCGCCGTCAAAATCTGCCCGATAACCGTTGCCACAGCGGCTCCCATCATACCCCACTTGAAAATATAAATAAAAATCGGGTCCAAAATAACATTCGCAATCGCCCCGGTCAAAGTTGCAGCCATCGCAAATTTCGGGCTTCCATCACTTCGGATTATAGGATTCATTGCCTGACCGAACATATAAAAAGGAATGCCGATTGTAATCCAGAAAAAATATTCCTTAGAGAAAGCGTAAGTTTCCTCATTAACCTTGCCACCAAACAAAGTCAGAATAGGTTCCATAAAAACCAAATAAAGTTCCGTAAGAATAAGGCTGCTTACGATACACAAAACAATGGCGTTTCCTACAGTGTAATGAGCAATATGTTTTTTATTTCTGCCCAATAAAATACTTACAAAAGCACAGCTCCCGTCGCCAATCATAACCGCAATCGCAAGGGCAAAAACCGTCATCGGAAAAACAACCGTATTGGCCGCATTCCCATAAGAGCCAAGATAATCCGCATTTGCAATAAAAATCTGATCGACAATATTGTAAAGTGCACCCACAACCAGAGAAATCACGCAGGGAATAGAATATTTCATCATTAACTTCGTGACTTTTTCTGATTCTAAAAAAGCATTTTGTTTTCCTTCCATCGGAAAGCCTCCGTTTTCACAACAAAAGAGAGTACCTTCCCAATCAAAAAAAAAACGATACAAGAAGGTACAATCTGTTTCGTATCAGATAGCACTTATGCCCTCTTGTATCGTGTCTTTTGTTTTTTTGTTTTGAAAGTTTTACAGTAATTTTTTTGAATTTTCAAGTATTTGGGCGTTTTATGTAAAAACACTTTGCGTTAGCGATGTGCAGGGCGCGAAGCGGCCCCCGCAGCGAAGCCGAAGGCGTAGCGAGGAGGCTGAAGCGAACAGCGGAACCCGAAACGTAGCGACCCGTAGCGAAGCCAAAGGCGAAGCGGAGGGAAACGCCCAGAAAAATTCTAATTGTATTAACTGACTAAATCTGCTTTGGAATTTTTAAAAAGCACGAAAAGTCAGTAATTGTAAAGTTCACCGACCTTTAACCCGCCTTCCCTCTTCACTCCCCGGCAAAATAATTTTTCAGTGCATATTCAAAATGCTCGTTGAATTTTTGTGCCGCGACTTTGGCTAAGTCTGACTTTGAATCAAGCATATCAAAAGCGTGCATGTTGGTTTCGTAAACGTCCAAATCTGCTTCCACGCCCGCATTTTTTAGATTTTGAATAAAAGTCAAAGTTTCCGCGTAAAAAGGCTCACCCTTTCCAACAAAAGTATAAGCCGGTGGAAGATCCGTGTAATCCTTCTGTCTTGCAGCCGACGCATATGGACTTACTTCCTTTTTAGAATTTTTCCGCAAATACAATTTCCAGCCCAGATGATTTCGCCGTGTGTTCCAGACCCGCCCGTGATTATTTTTAGAAGATTCGGTGTCAAAATTATCAAGCATCGGGTAAAGTGGCATCTGGAATGCAACGTTCACTTCGCCCCTGTCGCGCGCCATCATACAAAGGCTTGCTGCCAAACCGCCACCCGCACTTTCACCGCCCACCATAATCTGATTTTGCCTTACATTCAGTTCATCAGCATGATTTTTGAGCCACAAAAGCGTTTCGTAACAATCATTAATCGCAGCCGGATAAGGCTCCAAAAACGCCAGCCGATACCCAGGCGAAACCACCGTAAGTCCATAATTTTTTACCAAATCCATTGCGCGGGACATAAAAACCATTTCCTTCATCCCAAGAAAATATCCGCCCCCGTGAATCCACAAAACGCCGCAAGTTTTTTCCGCCACCGCCACTTTCGGCGAGACCACAAGCACCGGGATTTTTCTTTTTCCCGCCACAATTTTAATTTTTTGAACTTTTACATCATTTCCGGGCGTAAGTTTAATCATATTTTCTCCTACTACAACACATCTTCCATATTATATATAAAAAACAATCTTGCTAAGTATCACAAAAATTCAGATTGACACTTCCCCAACAAAAATCTATATTCCTTTAACAAGATAAATTTTCTGCCACCGGGTAGAAAAAAATGCTATTGAGCCAGTTTGGCGGCGCAGTCGTGTAAACGATGTGGTGGGAAAGAGCATTCACGAAAGAACATCTATAGGTCTGGAGAAATCCATGCAGATGTCTTTTTGTGGATGCTTTTTTTTTGCTTTGCACAGCATTGACGGATTCAGGAGTTTCTTTATGAAAAAAAATTTGATTATCCCACAACTCAGTCTTGCAGAAAAAATTCTCTGGGTGGCGTCTAGCATTGGCGTAACGGTTTTGTTTTTTCTCGTCCCAGACAAAAATCCTCTTACCTTAATTGCAACTTTGGTCGGAGTAACTTCCCTGCTTTTTACGGCAAAAGGACACGTTTCAGGTCAGTTTTTGCAACTGCTTTTCTGCGTGCTTTATGCAATTGTTTCGCTCGGTTTTAAATACTACGGCGAAGCCATCACTTATATGTGCATGACTTTTCCAAGCGATTTGTTTGCGGCAATTGTCTGGCTAAAACATCCATCAAAAAACGGCAAAACTGAAGTAAAAATTGCCCACCTTACACCAAAGATTGCTACAATCACAATTTTAGTAAGTAGCGTGGTAACCGTCATTTTTTATTTTGTTTTAAAAGCCTTAGGAACTACCAATCTTG
>CAVCWN010000328.1:0-4257 GCA_963605975.1 Desulfovibrionaceae bacterium
CGTCATCATCATCATCCCATTCACAAGTATCAGGATATTTTTCTTTAAGAGGCAAAGACTTGTTATCACCATACCTACAAATATTTTTTCCACAAGCTTTACTGCCTGAAAAATAAAGAACTCCCGAAAGTCCCATTCCTTCTTCCAAAGTTCCCCTAAAAGGTTTTTCAAGATCAAACTGGGCCTGCACCCTCCTTGGAGTTTCTTTATCCACTTGATTCATAAGAGGCATTTGGAATCCAAAAATAGGCGAATCCAAATCATCAGCAGAAAACATAATGTGGCGGACAACTGTTCTAAATTTATATTTTCCGCTAGTAGCAAAATCATCTGTCTTTTCAAAAAATGCCAAATCAGCATAATCAGAAAATAGCAGGCCATTATTTATGCAAATAAAATCGTCATAATCCAGCTCATCATCTTCCTCAATAGGAAGCCCTAAGTCATAACTTTCAGCAGCCGGCTCACTTTCAATAGAGGCCCATAACTTATACAAACCCACCCGACCAATTTCATAGTTTTCCGGATGATCAAAATATCTTTTATCCCAAAAAGAAATTTCTACTCCAGCCCCGTCATCTCCACTAATCAAAGCCTTCCACTCAGGACTTTTAAATTTCTTAATCGACTTAATTTTTAATTCAATCGCAGATGGATCTGTGCAAACCCCATACATTTCAAGCTGTTCCGGCGTAATATTTTTAACTTCTCTATAAGGAAAATTTTCCTCAGAAAATATTTTTTCATTATCCACCAGCAAATAATATTTTCCGTCCAATTCATAATTACTGCTTTGGGGCTCATCTCTAAACCAGTCATCCCCAACTTCACTCCAGGCAATAAAACCAGGATAAAATTTTTCTATAAAGTTTTTTAAAACTCCAATGTCCTGAACTAGACAATCTTCATTTTGGCCTTCCTCTGACAAATCTGTGTAATCAAAATTCCTTTGCCAGTCATGACCAAAGATTTTTTTATTCCCAATTTTCACAAATTCACTTTTTATAAGCCCGTTATCATTTTCAAGTTTACTTGGAAAATCCTTATAAATCCTTAATTTTCTTTCCACAAAATCTTTTATACATTGCGCAAATTCTGTATTGGCAGGCTTTGTTTCATTCGTCATATACCTGCCTTCAATATCAATATGATAAAACAATTCTCCATTTTCAAAAATTTTAAATTCAACTATTTCAACACTGTCCCCCCAGGAAGAATCACGCTGTCGATATTCAAATAAAGTTTCCATAACAAATCCTCCTTTATTTTCCACCAACATTTTACACCATTAGAGTGACATACAGTGTCACCGCAAAAAAATAGAAAAAAAATTTTACTACAAAGAAAATAATTTTTGCTGTATATTAAGATTAAAATGAAACAAAACAATTTTCTACAGCAGACACATTTTGTCGGAGTCCTTTTACCAGAAGATATCACACTCACCCTTGAAGACTGTCGCCGCTACATGAAAGAAGCTTACGGTTGCAAATCAGGACATGGCACACCCATTCACGTAACACTTGTGCCACCTTTTAAACTGCCAGAAGCCTTCACAACAGAAAATCTTGCCCAGGCAATCGAAAAAAATCTTTCCTCAAAAAAATTATCTTTTACCGCTCACATAAATAATTTTGACGCCTTTGCAGACAAAACGCTTTTTGCCAAAGTTACCGCAAATCAAAAGTGGACAACTCTTCGCGACCAAACAGTAAAATCAATTTTAAACGCTTTCCCTGGCTGCGCAAAAAAAGACACTCGCCCTTTCATCCCCCACTTAACCGTTGCCAACCGCGACATCCCGCCTGGCACAATGACAGCCGCCCTCTCCGTCATGAACGAACTGCACCTTACAGAAGATTTCCCCGTTGACAACATCACCATTTTTGAAAAATCAGGCCACCGTTGGGAAGCAAGTTTAACATTGCCTTTAAAATAATTGGGCAGTCCGGCAGCAAGCTGCCGTCGCTACGTTCCGGGTTCCGTACGCACTTCGTGCTATCTCAATTCCTCCGCTTCACTTCGTTACGCTCCGGAACGCCTTCGGCGCCCTGCACATCGCTACTGCAAAAAAAGCCCGCCCTTCTAAGACGAAAGGCGGACAGATATAACAGACCCTGAGTCAAGCTCAGGGTGACAGTGCTTTGTCACCCCAAACTTGACCCGGAATCTCATTGTAATACTACTTAAAAAGCCCGAACTACTAACACACCATAATCTTTGAACTTGTATTTGCCGTAGACGTAGCCACCGGCGAAATCCAACTCGTCCGCGGAATAATAGCCGCCAGAACTCTGCGAACTGCTCCAATAACAGCTTGTACCAAAAGTAAAGCCACTTACTTTATCAAGGCTTGTCTGCAAGGTTTCTTTGTTCTTGTAAATTTTGTACAGTTCTGAAATTGAAGGAATGTACCAGCCACTTGCAAGGTCGCCTGTATAACTCTGACTTGTGCCGTAATTTGCAGCAAAGTTGAATGCAGGGTAATTTGTTGCGGCGTCTTTTGTACCTTCAGTGTCTACAGAACAGATTACATTCCAGTTGTCGCTTCCGTCTAAATTGCTGGTAAATGTGTAACCGCTGCTTGTACTTCCGCTATAATCTGCAATTATATCAGTAAATTCTATGTTACAACCGGTTGTATTTTTATTTGCCCACATTAAAGTAGAACCTGATTTTTTTAAGCCAAGTCCAAGTGCTGCACCATTTACGTTAAAGCCTGCAACTACAGCGACAGGAACTTTATCACCAGATGTTTCAAAAGTTGTACTTTCAACGCTTGTTACATCAACCTTGCTTCCGTCCTTTAAGATAACATCACCCACAGCATAAGAATTGTAATCTTTTACTGTAAATGTACTGGTCAAACTATCGTTTCCGCTTGAAATCGTTACATCATAAGAGCCAGCATTTTCTGGAATTATAAGGGGGACTGTAAGTTTTGTGTCACTCACGATTGTAACCTCTAGATCATTTACAATGTCGCTATTGCTTGTACAAGAAAGGCTAAAACTGTCGCTTGTTATATTCTCTGCCGTAAAGTTTTTACCAATAACAGTTGCGGTTACAGTATTCCCATTCTTTGAGATTCCAGCATTCGGAATCTTAAAACTTGAAAACATTGAAACCAGCAAACTTGCAGTTTTGCTCTGAGCAACATCTGCAAACAAAACTTTTACAGTGTAAGTGTCAGCTTCAGTTGGAATCGGTAACTCAACATCAAAACTTGTTGTGTTCTGTGTAATTTTTGTTGAATCTAATGTTACACTGTCGCCGAAGCGGTCACCTGTGCTTTTATAAAGTGCAAGAGTGATTGTTCCAGCAAGATCAAAATTACTTCCACTTACAGTTGCCTTTGTTGTCATTCCATCTGTTACACTGTCTATAAAAATTCGACTTGTTTCAAGTTTTATGTCCGACACTTCTGCAGCGAAAATACTAAAGGCAGACGTGTGTTCTGTATCTACATTTCCACAAACTTTTGCACGTACGGTATAACTTGTTCCGTCTGTTGTGGCAGAAGTTAATGTTGGAAGGGTCAAAGTTGCAGTTGCCTTGTTGTTTGTGGCGTCAACAGTTGCTTCTTTCTCCGCCGTTACATTGCCATCAGAATCCAGAATCTGAACATAAAGACTTTTATCTTTTTGTTTTTCAATCAAATCAAAATTAGAACCTTCAACTGTTGCAGTAAATGTACTTCCGCCTTCCGTATATGCAAAACGGGTCTTTGAAAGTTCAATCTTACTTACAAGAGTGGCTTTCACTGTAATTTTGACAGTGTCACTTTTTTCACCAGCCTTTGCTGTGATTGTTGCCTTGCCGGCAGCCACTCCTTTTACCACACCGTTTGTATCAACTTTGGCAACTTCTTCGTTATCAGAAGACCATGTTACCGTCTTGTCAGTTGCATCGTCCGGGCTTACAGTAGCCGTAAGTTTAATTGTGGAGTCAACAACTACTTCTGTTACTTCTGCAGTGATTTCCACCTTTTCTACAGGCACAGCTCCTCCACCGCAGCCCACAAAAGTAAACAAAATTCCTGCCACCAAAGCAGCAGCCAAGCCATTAATTTTTCTCATCATAATTTGCTTTCTCCTTATTGATGAAATTGATTTTTATTACGTCATCCAGCCACTGAAATAAATTCAGGGTGACAATTCCGAATGACATATTTAAAAACAAAAAAACCGCTTGGGCCCCGCGAATTTTTCCACGGACCCAAACGGTCTTCCTTTTACCAGATATATTTTATCAAAG
>CAVCWN010000329.1:0-4249 GCA_963605975.1 Desulfovibrionaceae bacterium
CGCAATCGGATGTATTGTATTTGGATTTGGATGCTTTCCGTCTTTCATCTTAACTACCTCTTTAAATTCTGATTTTGGGCAGTCCCCTCCGTTCCGTTCGGTCTTCGCCCTCACTTCACTCCGGGTCGGGCTTTTGCGTTATAAAAATGCCCGCCACCTCCGGTGCCGTGCATTTTTTCCGTTCAGCCACGCTTCGCGTGTCCGAACCGCTTCGCGGCTACAATCCCTACTGCATATCTAGCAAAACTTGCCGTGACCACTTCTAAAAACTTAATCTCATCTGATGCCACACGACATTCCCGTGTGTGGATTTACAAGAAACGCCTTAGTCATATCCATGCCTATAGGTGTTTAGCCCGCAATTTTCAGTAATTTTCAATAATCCTTTTAATCTCCCTAAGATTTTCAGCAAAATAAATTCCCTTCTGCCTCTCTTTTGAAGAAAGGGCCTTTTCAATCATCACTTCCAAAAGTGCCTTAAGATGATTGTAGTAACCGTCCAGATTGTAAAGAATGCAAGGGGCGTTCAAGTGCTTAAGCGAAACCTTGGACATGACCTCCGCAATTTCTTCCAATGTACCAGTTCCGCCAGGAAACGCAATAAAAGCATCGCCCAGCTCAATCATCTTGTTTTTTCGCTCTGACATATCTTTCGTTACAATCAATTTTGTAAGAGCTTCATGCTGCAATTCACTTTCGATAAAAAACTCAGGCTCAACCCCGGTCACGTCCCCGCCGGCACTTAAAACACTGTCAGCCAAAGCACCCATCAGGCTAGACTTTGAACCGCCATAAACCAGTGCATTTCCGCTTGAGCCAATCCACTTACCCAATTCCTGCACGGCACTGCGAAGACGCGGGTCATTTCCCTCATTTGCTCCAAGATAGACCGTTATGTTCATGCTAAGTTTTCTCCTTTGGACTCTCGATTTTATTGCAATCATAGCGAGGGACTGTCAAAAATTCTAGTTTCATGTCCGTTCCATATACTTTTAAATTTTTTTCATCAAGATTAAACTGCACTATTCTTAAAGACTTTTGCGTTAGGCTATGGAGCAGCGAAGGACTTTTGTTTCAACAAAAGTCCTTAAGAAGACCGCAGGCACGCTATTTGCGTGCCGAGGACTTAGAGCGTTAGCGAACTGCGGAACAGCCGACCCGAAGCGAAGCCAAAGGCGAAGCGGAGGGTAACGCCCAGCGTAAGCTTCAAGGGTACGCCCAGCGTAAGCCTCAAGGTAACGCCCAGAAAATTATAAAACTCACCTACCTTTGCCATAGCTTTTATGTTAAAATAAAAAACACATGAACGTATTTGATATAATCCCGCTGGATTTTTTTAATTGCCTTGCAAGTACAAGTAATAGCCGCATTTATTCTGATTGCCTGGAATTAATTTACAGTCAGTATGATAAGGAAATTTCTTTTAGGCTTGAGCGTTCATATTTGAGGGATGTGCTGGCGACTTTTTTACTGCAAAATCATCTGGATTTATCGGAAGAAGAAAATACTGCGACGGCGGGTAACGATGAAGCGAATTTTGTTTTGCGAAAATTTATAACGGTCGGCTACCTTGAAGAAGAACAGGACGATACGACTTTTGAAAAATTCATTGTGATGACAGACAACGGAATTGCGCTGGCGGAATTTTTGCAAAAACTTAAAAAGCCTGCAACGCCTGAATTTTCAAGTTACATTTTAAATATCTATAACCGTTTTAATTCTAAGGAATACGAAAAAAAGCAGGAACTTTATAACTTCATTTTAAAACCTACTGTCAATGATGCAAAAAATCTTTCGTCTTCTTTAAAAAAATTATCTACATCAATCAAAAAAATAATCGAAAAAATGAATCACGAAGGAAGTCTTGAAAGTCTTACGGAAAATATCATCAGTTATTGCGACGGTGATTTTATAAAGGAATATTCAAGACTGGTTCATCAGCAGAACATCCACATCTACAGAAATTTTATTACACGAAAGCTTGAAGAAATGAAAGAGGCGGAATATTTTTCTTTGCTGAGCTCTGAATTAGTGGCAGAAGAAAAAGCTCACTCTAATCAAATCTCAAATATGGAAGCGGAAGAAAAAATTTATGAAATGATTGATTCCACAAAAAAGTTTTTGCATGACGACTACAACAAAATCATGGATGACATAAAGCAAAAAATTAACACTTACATTCACATTGCAATCGCACGGGAAAGAATGCTCAGAAACAAGGGGCTTGATATTCGCGGTGTAGTTGAACAGACTTTGCGCATTTTGATTTCTTCGGAAGACCTTTCTGCAAACGACGAAATTGCTCCTTTGTTTAACATTCAAAAATATGAGTATGTAGATCAGTCGTCGCTTATGTATCCGCATAAAAGTCAGCAGGTTTTGCACAATACGCTTTCGGAATATGTTGAATTGTCACCGGAAGAATTGCAGAGGCAAAAATATATTCTTGAGCAGGAATCGCATAATCCTTATTCAAAAGACCAGATGAAAAAATATATGGACTCTTTGTTTAGTCAAAGTGAAAAAGGAATTATAGACAATTCCACATTTGATTTTTCGGATAAGGACGAAGTATTAAAATCGCTGGCGACAATTTCTTATGCAAAGGAAAACGGATATTTAATTGAAACTGACGGAACTTATATAGAAAGTGACAATTTTATTACAAAGCACTGGACGGCAAGAAAAAAATGACAGGTAGTGAATCAATAAATGAATATTGGACTTCGGAATTTACTTCGAGTGAAAGGCTCTTATTTCAAAAATGTTCGCGAGTTCTTTTAAAAAAGACATTTATAGTCCGCGACAAAGATGAAGAAAACCGCAAAATGTTTTATTTTGTTTCTAAAAATTCGGATTTTTTTACTCAGTATTTTTCTTTTATGGGATTTGAAGTTCTTGTTCAAAAAGATTCGGGCGTTATTATGCTTTCAAATATTGTGAATGAAAATATATCTTCATCAGTTGCCGTAAACAGATTCAGATTCAGAAAAATTGAAAGCATCGTTTTGTGCTGCCTGTGGACTTTGCTTTCTGACAGACTTCACAAAGGTTCTTTGGACAAAGTTATAAAAATCACTTTATCAGATTTAAATATGGAACTTGAAAAATATGATTTTAAGCAGGGTTTTGACAAAGGGCCATTAAACGAAATTTTAAAATTATTCTGCAAATTCAATTTGATTGGTACAAGCGGAGACATTGGCGATGAAGATTTTACAATTATTTTGTATCCGTCATTGCAATTTGCCCTTAATGAAAATGAATTTGTTTCTTTTGTAAAAGATGCTGAAAAAAGAATGAAAGGCATTGAAGATAAAAGTGATGATTTTGCTGAAAGCGATGAAGATGAAATGAATGAAATTGACCAGGCAGACGATGCGGAAGATTCAGAAAATTCATCTGATGTTTTTGATATAGACTTTGAAATGGGAGAATAAGATAAAAGCCTGCTAAAATAGCGCAGCCTTTTATCTTTTTAAAGTTTGCGTTGCAAACTTTATTTATTAACTGCACATTCTCATTTCATTACGAATGTGCTTAAAAGAATTAAAAAAATATTGAAATATTTTTTTAATTCTTTTATTGGAGAATAAAATGAAAGACAACAGAAAAACCGCAAAAAGACTTCTCCTTATAAACTGGTCATGTTTTCAAAATGAAATAATCAAACTTGGAAGTTCTACCCTATTTACCGGCGTAAACGGAACTGGCAAAACCACAATCCTTGACGCTATGAGTTATCTGCTTACAGCAAACACTCAGTTTAACAAAGCCGCAGATGATAACGGAAGAAATGTAACTGCATATATTCACGGAGACAGAAAAACGAACGGTCAGGACAGGTATCTTCGGCCGGGTTCTGTTACAAGTTACATTGCAATGGAATTTTATGATCCTTTGATTAGTGATTATCATGTGATTGCAGTCTGCATTGAATCTCGTTCGGAAAGTGACAGGGCTGTAAGTCAGTGGATTATAAAAGAAAAAAGCCGCCTGGAAGATTTTAATTTTAGTTCTGTGGAAAATGGAAAACTTACTGTAAGTTCAAAAAATAATTTGACTTATAAAAATGTGATTTTGAAGGGTTCAGATTTTTTTGGCCGCGAAAAAGCAATTCCTCAGTTAACACGGCAACTTGGAATCCGCACCAGCGATTACAGAAAGTATAAAGAAAAACTTTTAAAGATGATGGCTTTTGATCCTGAACGAAATGTAGATAAATTTTTGCAGACTTCAGTATTTGCAG
>CAVCWN010000330.1:0-3655 GCA_963605975.1 Desulfovibrionaceae bacterium
ATGAAAAAACTTAAAAAGAAGAAAAACCCTAAAAAAAAGCCAGCCCTTTTCGTTTTCCAAAAAAGGCCGGCCGTTTTTTTTAGCAGAATTTTAGAATCTGTAGCGGATTCCTGTTGTGTAAGCAAATGAACACCAGAATGGATCGCTTGTGTTGTAAGAACCAAGTCCTATGTAAGCCATGTAACCCACCTGGATTGGAATAGAAAGGTGGCGGAAGAAAAGCAAATCAAATCCAAAACCGCCGCCTGCAAGAATGCCGGCCTTATAAGAAATGCTTGCTGATTCCCCAGAAACGTAAGACTGACTATAATCGTAATCAGCAGAAAAACCTAAATTTCCATAAGCATACAAAATGGAAGCAAAATTCTTTATTTCGAATTTTGCAAGGCGCCAGTCCAGCTGACAGTTTACATCCACATTAATGGCATTGCTGGAAGAAGAATTGTTCCAGTAAAGGCCCAGTTGTGTTTCAATACCCAAAGCGTCACCTGTTTTTGCAAACCAGCGCTGGTATTCCAAACCGCCAAAAATATCATTTGATGTGGTTACAAAAGCGCCCAGGGCATTTCTAAAGTCGAATGTAGAATCCAATTTTGCGCTTTCAGCAGGAGCTGCACTTGGTGGAGGAGGCATGTAGTCAGGTGCGATTTTTTCACCCGGGCCTTCCTGGGCAAAAGCAAAACTTGCCGCAAAAGCAAATGCAAAAAGCACGCCGAAAGTCTTAATTGTTTTTTTCATAAGTACTCCTTAATCTAAGGGAGAATTTTCACTTTCCCCGCCTGTAAAATTATTTACCCAGAAAAACTAACTTTTCCGAATACTGGTCATATTTTACACTTACAGACTTCAGTTTGTAAAGGCTTGGGACTTGACTGAGGGTATCTCTAAAAATTGCAATTTTTAAAGGCTCCCTTGACGGAAACAGGGCTTAGTCTGGCAGAGCGTGGAGGACTAGGACGTACATAGGGGTAGTCTTATCCCCAACATAAGCTCCTAAACCTAAATGTACACACCTTATATCACAGTTAAAACTAGAACTCTGAGAACTACTCAAATAATTGTCGTCATTAAATGTAAATCCACTTGCTGCCGTTAAACTCTTCTGTAAAACATCTTTATTCATATTCACATTATAAAGTTCTTTTTGTGCTGGTACATACCATCCACTGGCCAAGGAATCTGAAAACTTTTCACTTGTTCCATAATTTGCGGCAAAATTGAATGCAGGATAATTTGTAGCAGCATCTTTTGAACCTGCAGGATCTACAGAACAAATATATTCCCAGTTATCACTACCATCCGTATCTCCTGAAGCAGAATCTCCTACAATTGTTGTAAAGTATTTATAATAACCTGTCGTCCTTACTAAAGCCCATGCAAGTTTTGACTCAGACTGCTTTAATCCTAAAACAACAGGTGCTCCATAATCATTTATAAATGCCACAACCCCCACAGCCGCATTATTTTCATCAGCCGTGTAGTTTTCTACATTCGAAACATCCACCTTACTTCCATCCGCTAAAATAATGTCTCCCACAGAGTAGCTTGCATAATCCTTTACAGTAAATGTTGCTTCCGTGCTGTTTTCACCACAAGTTATCTTTACAGTATAGTCCCCGGCAGTGCCTGGTATGCAAAGTTTTACCTGCATATATCTGTCATTTACCACAGTAAGGCTTGCACTGCTTACAATCGCAGATCCACAAGTTGCATCATCGCAGCTTACTGTAAAAGTTTTATTTACATCTGTAATGTTTGGATTAGTAAAGTTCTTGCCTGTCACACTTGCCGTAACATAATTATCTTCTTTAACAGTACCGGCATTTGGTATTGTAAAACTTGTAAAACTTGGGTCGCCGTAAACAAACAAAGTTGCATTTTTAGACTGCTCTACATCGTCAACAAAAACTTTTACCGTGTAAATGTCATCTGTTGTCGGCAAATTTAATGTAGCAGTAATTTCTTCGGTTGTTTGAGTAAAATTACTTTTGTCTACACTTACAGTAGAATTTTCATACAAAGTACCTTGGCTGTCATAGATGGCAAGTTTTATGCTTTTTGCCAAGTCAAAGTTTGTACCGTAAACATATGCCACAGTTGTAGTAAAACTTCCATCTTTTTCTTCAGTTGATACAGATGTTACAGGCAACGTTGCAACGCTTAAATTTACTTTTGTTACCGCCGTAGCTGCAGAAATATTAAATGTGGCAACATGGCTTTCATCTACCTGTCCATAAACTTTTGCCCTTACAGTATAATTTTTTCCTTCCGCAGTAGCAGAAGATAATGTAGGCAAAGTAAGACTTGCGCTTGCAGTATTATTTGTTGTGTCAACAGTGGTGTCATAAAAATTAGTAACATTTCCACTTTCATCCACAATCTGGATTACAAGTTTTTCATCTTCATCAGTATTATTGATTAAGTTAAAATTAAAACCGCTTACATTTACTGTAAAGCTAGACCCGCCTTCTGTATTTGCAAAGTGATTTTTGCTTAAAGTAAGGCTAGAAATAGTTGGTATTGTCTGCGGCACAATGCTTGTAGTAACAGTTGCGCTGACATTTCCAGCTTTATCAATTGCTTTAAGTGTAAAGTTATAAGTGTCACTTTCCGCTTCAACATCGCTGATTTCATAACTTGTTACAGTTATCTGAGCATCACAATTTATTGGAAGATCAGAATTTTTCTGCCAGACAAGTGAATAGGAAGCAACATCGCTGCTTGTTTCCTGCCATGTCAAAGTTATTTTTTTGTTAGTGCAGTCATATTTTGCCACAAAATTTACAGGGGCAGCCGGTGCCGTCTTATCAATATTGCTGATTGTAATGTAAGAAAATTCCCGGCGGCCGTCATAATCACTGGCAAAAACTGTGTAAGTGCCATTTTCTTCTACCGCAAAAGTTCCGCTGTTTACGCTGCCGCTGTCTTGGTTTGCTGTAACAGTCAAGGCACTTCCACCACTGACAATTTCATCAGCATTAGTAACAATTCCTTCCATATAGTAAGCATTTTTTAAAACGCCTGTCGTGGCCAAAGTAACAGTAACAGTCACGGCCCCACTTGTAGCTTCACTTGTAGAAGGGGACAGGTTAATTTGCAATTGACTTTTTTCTTCTACATTAATTGTAACTTCACCACTTGAAAGCCCTGAGCTCTTACAGCCGTTTACATCCATTGTTTTTACAGTAAAAATGTAATTTCCGCTTGAAAGACTCGTTACCACGCAAGACTGGCTGCCCGGAGCCACAAACAAACTGCCTTTTTCCATAACAGGCAAAATTGCACGTCCAGACTCCGCAGCAGAATCAGAAGCAGAAGAAGCGCTTTTTACATAAGTTACTTCTATGCCAAAAAGGTCAGCGTCATCTGGGTCAGTCCATTTTAAAATCGCATTATCATTTGAAGGCGTAACCGTAAGACCAGAAACTTCAGCCATTTCCTTAATGCGGTTTAAAACAATATCCACACAATTATTGCCGGAAGTTAAGTTTACCTTTGTAGTCTTTGACTGATAATAAATTTGACCGTCAATCAAAAAGTAAACATCAATATTTACAGGTGCATTGGACAAAAGCCCTTCAATAGAAAAAGAACTAGTGGCCTTTATAGAATCCAGCGTAAGATTCCAGGATTTTTCGATGGTAGAACCTCCCGC
>CAVCWN010000331.1:0-3456 GCA_963605975.1 Desulfovibrionaceae bacterium
GCAGATTAGTCAATCTGCTTTAAGGGTATACCCTTAAAGCGCGCGAAAATTGGGAAGATTTATATACCCGGGGGGGTAACTTGTGTGAAATGAGAGGTGGAAATCGCTGGGAATGTTTTTTTGTCTTTGGTATTTGGGGGTCTTAAAAAAAGTATTGAAAATGATTTTTTAGAGATGCCCATTTATTGTGCGTTAAATGGAAAAATGAAAAAAATCATGGTATATTTTTTTTGTTGGCATTCAAGTGAATGTTGGAAAAAGGTAAATGTTTTGCTGCAGACATTTTTTTGTTTGACAAAAGATAAAATAAAATCTTTCCCGTTAGGAAATCTGTATGGAAAAAAATAAATCTGGGTTTAAGAATTTTCATGAAGGGCATGGGCTGTATTTTAAGAAGGATTTTTTGCGGGAAGAACTTTCTAAGACTGGGGATTTTCAGACGGTGGCGGATATTTTTGCTTTGTTGTCTGACACCAGTCGCTTGAAAATTTTCTGGCTGCTTTGTCATTCAAAAGAGTGTGTGAATAATATTTCTGAAATTATGGGGATGACAATGCCAGCGGTGAGTCATCATTTAAAAATTTTAAGGGATCAGGGGTTGATTTCTGGAGAAAGGGATGGAAAGGAAATTATTTATGCTGTTTGTGCTGGGGAAAGGGCAAAATCTTTGCATTTGATTATTGAAAGCCTTATGTCTTTGACTTGTCCGGATTTTGATTCTGACCACGAACACATTAATAAAAATGGACGCTACATGGATTTTCAAATTGCCAAGATAAAGGATGTGCACGATTATCTTATTGAAAATCTTTCCAGACACATTACTATAGAAGAATTGTCAAAAAAGTTTGCAATGAATTCAACCACGCTAAAAAGTATTTTTAAAGATGTTTATGGAAAGGCCCTTGCCACCCACATAAAGGAACATCGAATGGAAAAGGCTGCTGAACTTTTAACAAAGACTGAACTTTCCATAAAAGAAATTTCTTTGGAAACTGGCTATGAAAGTCAAAGTAAGTTTTGCGCGGCTTTTAAGGATTTTTTTGGAAAGACTCCTTCGGATTACAGAAAATAAATTTCTAGACTTGCTTTCGAAGCTAAAAGTATTGAAATGCAAAAATTTAAAAAGGTTGCAGCTTTACGAAAGGAACGCAGTTTTTTTAAATTCGCCTAACCAGCCGTGGAGCCATGCCGCCAGGCAGTCCGAAGGACCGCGCGCAGCAAGTGGCGGAAGGGCTGTTAACGTCATGGACTGTGTTCCAAAAAATAAAAAAAATTAACTTTTCTTGTCTTTATGGGTTTTTACATTTAGAATGAAAGAAGATATTTTTGGAGGAAATATGAAAAACAGAATTTTTTTGGCGCTTTCGCTTTGCGCTGGGGCTTTTCTTTTTACTTCATGCTGGTGGTTGTTTAGTGACAGCGGTTCTCTTGTTACGGTGGAAGGGAGTGCTTCGTGGACTTATGATTCTTCAACTCCTTGGGTAAAAGTGGATACTTCTGTTAAGACTGTAAGGCTTTATGATGTTCCGTCTGGCAGCCGCATTTATTTGGCAAAGACAAATATTTCTGACAAGCAAATTGACAGGGATTATGTTCAGTATGTTTCCGAAACTGGAACTAAAGGAATAAATCTTAGCAATAAGGGGGAATCTGTTAGCAGTGTGATTTCGTCTGTTCGTTCGGTTTTGGATGAGGATTCTGTTGAAAGTGGTGCTTCTGGCGGAAACGAATGGCACTGTTATATTCCAAAAGATATTCCTTCCACAAAAGATGCTGGTCGTTCTGTGAATGTTGTGGTGGAAGATGAGCCGACTGAATATTGTACTTCTGCGGGGTATAAGTGCGGGGATTATGCATATTTTTATATTGATACAACAACAGATTCTTCTGGTTCTATAAGCGGCTACAAGTTAGCAAAGTGTTATTTGCGTTCACAGGGAAGTTATTGCAATGTCTGGGTTGTAGATGGATATTATTCTACGGATAGTGGAACAAAATGTTACTATTATTATGATGATTCAAGTTCAGAGGGCGTTACAAGATCAACTTCTTACACTGTGGACACATCCTGCAAAGTTACTTCTAAGCAAGTTGCTTACATTGGAAACAAATTTGAGACTATGTATAAACCGATTACGAATCTTTTTGGTTCTCCGTGTGAAAAGATTTACAATATGAATACTGGTAACTGGGTTGATATGCAGTATTATGATGATACTTGGTATGAAGATTGCGCTATTACGGATCCTGTAAATATTGTTATTTATGATATTGCAAGTGATGGAAAAGATGGTGGCACGATGGGCTACTTCTGGGCAAAGGATTATTTTTCTAATACTGAAGTTCATTGCAGTGACTATTCATCTGATTCTTCTGCTAAATATTCTAATGAAGGAAAATTTTTCTATGTGGATTCATATTTTGTGAATGAAGAAGAGGAAGAAACCATTTACACTTTGGCTCATGAATTCCAGCATATGTGTGAATACAATGAAAAGGCTGTAAAGCATAATATTTCTTTGGATACGGCATATCAGGAAATGCAAAGCATGATTTGTGAAGATGTTATGGCTTCTATGATTGCTAATTTTTCAGATACTACCAGTTCTGATGCGGGCCCTATTGTCAGACTGCCGCATTTTGCGGGTTCATATATTTACTGCGGTCTTGGGGAATATAGTGAGCCTTTGACTTTGTCTTATGCAACGGCTTATGCTTTTGGGGCCTTCCTTATAAGAAATTATGGTGGAACGGACTTTATAAAGGCTTTGGTTACTAACAAATATGCAAATATGGAAAGTGTTCTGGCTGCTATAAAAAGTGCGACTGGAAAATCTATGACTGTGGAAGAGGTTTTGAGGGATTTTGCCCTTGCCTGCACTTGCGAAGAAAGTTCTGCTACTAACTTTCCAACATTCAATCTGGATGCAAGTTTGACTTCTTCTAGCGGCTGCGATTATTATGATTACATAAAAAGTACAACGGATACTTACTATTATCCTATAGACGCTATTGAAATGTTTGATTTGAATTCTATGCTGGGCACTAACTATAGCGGTGTTAAGGCTATGAATGGTAATGGTAGAGATGGATATTTGTATTACTATTCATATACTGGTCCTGTTAAATATTTGTATTCTGCTGTAGGAGAATTGCAGCCTTATGGAATGACTTTGCATTATTTGGGCACAAAAGACAGCAGTTCTTATGCACTTATTAATTTTGGACTTAGCAAGGTAAACAAAAATCAGTGCCTTTATATTGTTGTGGATAATTAAGGGGGATTTTGTTTGGGAAATGGGCGCTTCTTTTGGGGGGCGCCTTTTTTTGGGAGGGAGATGCGGTTTAGTAAAGCAGGACTGGTTTAGGAGACATATACGGCTTTCGTAAACAGGCACTTCTTTTGAATACTTTTACCTCTTTCGTAAAGCAGCCCGCTTTTTTTGAGAGATA
>CAVCWN010000332.1:0-3447 GCA_963605975.1 Desulfovibrionaceae bacterium
GAACAAGTATGCCGCCTCCTTTTACTCTGTCAAGTAGTTTTTGATTTTTTGTTTTTTTATTTTACGCTCAATCACTTTCCTTTAGTAGTTATCCTTCTTTGTAAAATTTCGTGAGTTAACTCACTAATTTTTTATTACTAACATAACTACCCCCCCCCGAAAAATGTACTATCATTTTGAAAACATTAGCCGTCGGGCATTCGCAAAGCGATAAAACGAGGAGGAAAAATTATGGCATTTTTAGACAGATTTACTGGAGACAATGATTATAGGAGAGCGGCACGGTCTGAAAAAGCTGCACACGAAGCTGCCACTGCAGCCAGCAAATCTCAAGAAGAACTTAACAAAGCACAGGCAGCAGCTGTAAACCTGAAAAGCGCTGCAGAAGAACGCGCACAATTCGCAGATACAATGGCGAACCTTACATTCTCTGGCGAAGCAAAAGACATTTGTCACGATTTTGAAGTTATCTACAACTATTGGCTTGACAAGGATTTAAAATCAAACCAAAAGAAAGTTGTAAATGAAAAACTTGAACTTGGCATGCTGGCTTTAAAAAATGCAGATCCAGTAAAAGGCGCTTTCTATGAGAAAAAGGTCAAAGCAGAAAAGAAAAAGAGATTGCTAAAGAAATTACTTCTGTGGATAGGTATTCCTCTTGCTTGGATTATTATTATGCTTATAGCTATAGCATTTTCATAACTCTAATAACTTAGTTTGCCTTAAAAAGAATGGCTGGCGACATAATATTTTTTATGCCGCCACTTTTTTTTATTCCTCTTCAACCTTAGTAAACACTATAGTTTCATATTCATCAGAAAAAGTCATAGTGTTTCCGTCAATAGTTGTAAAAGCTGATTTTGATCCGTCATAATTGCTAATGCCATAAACTACATTTCCTTCTACACTGTACTTCACAGTCATAGGCTCTTTGTCATATTCTTCGCCATATTTTGAAGTCTGAGTATAAGTCATTTCCTTCTTTGTAAAAGTCAACTCATAGTCAAACCAATCATCAGAAGACTTCCATGTCGTGTCTGCAAGTTTTACCCCACCGCAGCTCATGAAAGTCATAGCAAGAACTATAACAGCAAAAAAAGACCATATTTTTTTCATAAATTTTCCTCCGCGCTTAATGTCCGCCGACTAATTTCCACTAAGTATAAAATACCCAAGCCCCGTACGGTAGTCATAAGACTTTGGAAAAACAAATGAGTTTACACATATAATTTTCGTTTGTAGTTATTAAAAAAAATTGTTGGGCGTGACCTTGAAGCTTCGCTGGGCGTTACCTGGAAACTGCGTTGGGCGTGACCCGCTAACGCGGGTCGGGCTATAGCTTGAAACTTCGCACTTCGTGCTCGTTGCGGGTAACGGGGTTCCGTACGCACTTCGTGCTATCTCCATTCCTCAGTTCAGGCTGCGCCTTCACTCCGGAACGCCTTCGGCGCCCCTACTATCCCTAACGCAAAAATTCAGTCCAAAAGGGCGCGGTCGTCTTAAAAAATACAGCAAACAAGTCTGTGTCAAAATGAAAGGCAGTTATGAACGTACTATCACTCTGTACTTAGCTCAGAATCTGTCCTTAAATAATGTATAAACTTATCTAAAAACAGATGCTGTGAAAAGCCGTCTTCCTTATTCCACCACTTTCCACTCGGAAATGTTCTTTTCTTTACTGTCAAAGTTTACGCCGATTTTAAAGAGTTTTCTCTTATCACTTGCGAAAGGTTCTGCGTATTTTTTTTCTTCTATTTGCTGCAGGGCTTCGTCAGCGGACTTATCACGCTTGAACTCAAAAAGATAAATGTAGTTATCCGCCTGAACAACGCAATCCACGCGACCTTGAGAGTAGTGCTGTTCAACGCCAACAAACTGTCCCATCAGAACAAAAACAATGTAAATTATATTTTGGAAATTCTGCTCAATGACTGTGTCGTCAGTTTTTGAAGAATACGGCAACTTTGCAAAAAGAGACTTAAAGCGGGTCATAAAGGAATCAATATCACCACTTTGAACATCTTTATAAAATTTACCTATAGAAAGGGAACTTGAATCTTTTGTTGATTGCGTAAAATATGGAACAAGGCAGTCCAGGAAACTGTAGCACACTTCGTCATTCGGGTAGCCAAGATAGTATTCACGAAGCCTTGCGTCATAACTTTTTATGGTCAGGTAGCCAGTCTGGTAAAAGAGCGGAATTGGGTTCGGATTATCATCGCGGTAATCTTGCAAAGTTAGTTGTGTGGCAGAAACTTCGTCCGTAGAAAATTCGCGGGCATCAAAATCACATTGTTTTAATTTATTAAGCAAAAATGTAGGAGTTCCGCTTGCAAACCAATAATTTCCAAATTCTTTTTTGAAAAGCGCATTTATCAAACTGAACGGATTGTAAAGCCCTTCTCCTTTTTGATGAAAATGATAACCGTCGTACATTCGTTTTAATTCGATAAGGCAGTCTTCGTAAGACAAGGAAATTTCTTCCGCCAGGGCCTGAATTTCCGGTTTAAAAGTTTCTTCCATCTCTTTTTGTGTAATTCCACAAATTGCAGAAAAATCTTTATCAAAAGAAATGTCGTTCAACTGGTTTAAATCACTAAATATAGAAACCTTACTAAACTTTGTAACGCCAGTAATAAAAGTAAACTGCAAATGTTCATCACAGGATTTTAGATTACCGAAAAAGCCTTTAAAAAGTTTTCGACTTTCTTCCAAAGCTTCGCCTTCAGTTTCCAAAAGCGATTTGTCATATTAATCAACAAGAACAACAACGCCAAGCCCTGTTTTTTTGTGAGCAGTCTCAAGAAGATATCGGAAACGCTCTTCAAGGGAACGTTCTTTTTTTTCATCCCCATAAATTGCTTCCCATTCTTCAAGATGAACATTTAAAACTGCTTCAAGCGAAGATAATGAATCGTATTTTCTGCCATTAAAATCAAAATAAAACACAGGGTATTTTATCCAATCTTTTTCAAGTTCACTAATTTTAAGACCTGTAAAAAGTTCTTTTCTGCCTTCAAAATAAGCACGCATCGTAGAAAGCAAAAGGCTTTTTCCAAAACGGCGCGGGCGACTTAAAAAATAAGTTTTTCCTTCAGTTGCCAAGCGATAAATAAATTCTGTTTTGTCGACATACAGATAGTCATTATTTCTAAGCCATTCAAAACTCTGTATGCCTACCGGAAGTTTTCGGATGCTCATACGCTGATTATAGCATAGATGGGTAAGATTTACAGTGTTTTTGGAGATGTGATATAAAAAACGAGCCCGCCCTTCAAAACGAAAGACAGGCTGATATATAAAACTCGATAGTAGGTCAACGAAAACTCGCAGCAGCTAGTCCTACACGTTAGGGGACCGCGACGACTGGGCTATATACGCCAAGCCAAAATGCCGCACGTCCCTGCCCTACGCAATACTACTTAAAAAGCCCGAACTACTAACACA
>CAVCWN010000333.1:0-3266 GCA_963605975.1 Desulfovibrionaceae bacterium
GCAAATTTCGGGCAGCGATGCAAACAGCCTAAACACATTGCACACTTATTCTTTTTCCAGACAGGCTTTTTGTCCACAATTTCAATCGCTTTGACCGGACAATTTTTTGCACACAGGCCGCATCCAATGCAGGAATTTTCAACATAAAGTTTTCTTGTTTTCCGCATATTTTCGTACCAGATTTTTGAAACTGGCAAGGCAATCAAGGGCAGCTGATTTTTTGCACGAGCACACTTTTTTCCGTCAATAATTTTCTGAATGACACTTTTAATTTCCACATCTGCTTTTTCGTTGATTTTTTGAACTTTTGTTTTATCAGATAAATTAAAAATCGGAGTCCAGGTGTCTGGCATTTTTATGCTGAAAACTGAATCAAGTCTAACGCCCTTTTTTCTAAGAAGCTTTCTAGCAGCTACCGGAGCTACCCCAGGCGTAGTTCCATAAGTAGAAATAAAAAAAACATAACACTCATCAGAAAGTTTAAAATAGATGTTTTTTAGAAATTCTGTAACCACAAGAGGAAGGCCAAAAGCATAAGTGGGACTGACAAAGCCAAGTTTTTTTTCTGACGCAAGATTTAATTCAGAATCTTTTACATCCAAAATTGAAACGGCCTTATCACCAGTTTTTGCAGCGATCTCTTCCGCCACATGTTTACTGTTTCCAGTTGCTGAAAAATAAAAAATCATAGTTAAAATCCTTATAAACGAAAATTTCCTTCTAAAAATACATATTCAGCTGATTTTTGATTTTATCTTCTTCGCCAGAGCCCTTTGTACTCAATCGCAGCAAAGGCAAACCAATGATTTCAAAAATCTGATTTTTCTTTAAATCGCGCTCAGCCTGCTTAGTTCCTTTTTTATGATAGTTATATCCGTCAACTTCAATGCCAAAAAGAATTTCTTTTGTAACACGATTATAGATTGTAAAGTCTACATGAGACCAGCTTCTATTTGCATATTCCGCAAGTTCTGCAGGCAGTTCACCAATAAATTTTTTGCTGACAACATCTTTTAAAGGCATTTCAAATATAAAGCCGAATCTTGAATATTCTGGCCTTTCAAACAAACTTGTTAATAAAGCGTTCATTGCATTTTCAGAATCAAACTTTGAAATCCGTTTTGATTTTTTCAAAAACTGAAATTTTGCCTGATTTTCTTTTGTGTAGAAAAAGTCAAAAATCGAACTTACTTTACTTTCTTTTATTTCAAAATTATTGTACTGAATATATTTTAGCAAAGCCATAAGATTTGAATTTTCAGGCTGCTCATTGCCGGATATTACCACCGCCAGTTTTTTCTTTGCCCGGGAAATTGCAACATTCAGCATATTTGCGTCATCTGCAAAACTTGTAATTTCATTGTCTACAGTTGAGATAATGATGTTGTCTTTTTCCCTGCCCTGATATTTATGAACTGTTGCAGCGTCAAGTCCGGGCAACTGTCTTTTTAGTTCATCAACCTGATTATTATACGGAGCAATAATTCCTAAGTTCGATTTTTCCTCTTCCGTATATTTTGAAAGGATCTCATTTTTTATTACATCAATCTGGCGCTGATTGTAATGATCTTTGCAAAAATTACCCGGCACTGTTTTTACGGCTTCAAGCACATTCTGCTCACCTTTATCTTCTGTCATCACCAAAAGCTTTCCGCCATAAAACTGCTGATTACAAAAATTAATAATCTTCGGATGGCAGCGGTAATGTTCGCGAAGTAAAGTCTGTGGCGTATCCGGAAGAACAAGTTCAAGAGAAGATAAAAAGCTGTGTACAAAATTATAACCTTCTGGAAGCCCCATTTTACTGAATAAATCCTGCACAAGTTTCTTTTTTGATTCTTCAATTACATTTGGAAGCTGCATTTTGTCTCCCACAATCACAGCATTTCTTGCACAAGACAAAGCTAAAGCGCCGGTAACAACATCAACCTGCGAAGCTTCATCCATAATTACATAATCAAACAAAAATTCACTTCCCTGGCCGATTGTCGCCCTTGAAGAAAAAGTTGTGCTCAAAATTACAGGATATTCATCTGCAAATGCCCCCGGATTAAAATAAATTTCTTTTCCGTCTTTAAATTGATGCCGTTCGGGATTTTTTAAATATTTATCCGCAATTTTAAAACGCAAAACCTGAAGACATTTTTCGTACACTTCCCCTGGATTAAAGCATTTTATGAAATTTTCATTTTCATTTAATTCAGCATTGAGTTCAGTTTTTTTAAGCGGATAATAAGCTGATTTTATTGTTTCGATTACTTTTTCAGCTTCTGTTTTCCAGAATTTAGCAGAACCAAGTCCGTATTTAATCTTTAAATTTAATTTTTTAAAGAATGAAAGTTTTTCCTTTTCAGCATAAGTAAACTGAAGATTCTGAAGCAATGCCATCAATTCTTTTGATGATTTTTTCTGAAGTTTTGTATTCTGATAGATTTTATGAGCGGCAGAATCAAAATATTTTGTTTCAATTTCAAGGGCTGCAAGTTCAGATTTTATGGCTGAAATTCGCTCATTTGCTTCAAAATATCTGCCTAACAGATTGATTTCTTCATTTAATGAATCCAGCGAAGTTACTGACAAAGATTTCCACTTTTTAAGATATTCTGGATAGAATTGCTGCTGATTCCTTAAAAAATCTTCTATATTTTTTCTTTTACCATGAGTTGCACAGATAAATCCCAAACCGTACTTTTTAGATGAAAGTTTTTCATAAACATTCGCAGTTGCATCATTATTATTGGACACAACAAGGACTGTTTTATCATTCATCAAAAGATTTGCAATGATATTTAAAATCGTCTGCGTTTTCCCGGTTCCAGGCGGCCCCTGAATAATGCTGATTTGATTTTTCATTGCAGCATTTACAGCCTTGAACTGACTGTTATTGCATCCAAAAGGGAATATAAGGGATTTTATTCTTTCTTTTTCTGCCCTGCCTTTTTTAGGATTCAAATATTTGGCCAAAACAGAGTTTTCATTAATAAAGCGGGATTTTTCAAGATTTTTAACTAACAGATTCTGACCATCATCATTTTTAATGTCACTGAATTGTGCCATCTGAAGCAGATAATCAAAAACCGTTGCAGACTGCTTATCTTTAAGACAGTTCTTGATTACCCTTACATTTTCTTTTTTATAATGAAAAGTTCGCGGGTCTCCAGCAAAAACAATGTTCCACAATCCTGATACATTGTCGTATGAGATATTTTCAATTTCTACAGTTCTATCGCGCTTACCGTATTTGTCGGTAAGGAAGATTATAAGAT
>CAVCWN010000334.1:0-3153 GCA_963605975.1 Desulfovibrionaceae bacterium
GTACTACACCGGGGCGGACGGCGAAAATCCTTTTATAAGCTATGACTACAACCGCACTGCAATTGAACACACGATTGACGAAGTAAGCTCTGTGGTGGAAAAAATAGAAGGCAAAAAGTTTGCTCAGGACCCAAAAAAACGGTGCAAAGAACTTTGTCATGGATGTGACTTAAAAGACTTTTGCAACAGCCTGTAGTAAAATAAAAATCTATTTCGCAAAAATAAAAAAATTGCAAAATTGCGAAATAAGGTCTATACTGAATTTGTGAAACTTATAGACCGCACTTTGTATCTTAATCAACTCAAAGCCGTTACAGGCACTCCGGACATAAAAATAATTACTGGAGTTCGCCGTTCTGGAAAATCAAAGCTGATGGATGCATTTATTTCTTTTATTCAGAATGAAGATAAAAATGCAAATATTATTCACATTAACTTTAATCTTTTGCAATTTGAAAATCTAAAAGAATACCATGCATTAAATGATTATGTTGAATCAAAATATATTGCTGGCGTAAAAAATTATCTTTTGGTTGACGAAGTTCAGATGTGTCTGGGCTTTGAAAAAACTATAAACAGCCTTCACGCCACAGAAAAATATGACATCTACCTTACAGGTTCAAATGCCTTTTTGCTGAGCAGCGACCTGGCAACGTTTTTTACTGGCCGCACTTTTGAAATAGAAGTATATCCATTTTCTTTTGAAGAATACTGCAGGTATTTTGACAAAAAAAATCAGTATGAAGCACTTGGTCAGTATATAAAAGAAGGCGGAATGGCAGGCTCTTACCTTTACGGTTCAGAAAATGAAAAATATCGGTATATA
The DNA here is from genome assembly GCA_963605975.1 of Desulfovibrionaceae bacterium. Lineage (GTDB taxonomy): Bacteria > Spirochaetota > Spirochaetia > Treponematales > Treponemataceae > Treponema_D. The sequence continues at coordinate 827 of CAVCWN010000334.1, forward strand.
AATGAAGATGTTTTTAATGCCCTTGTGGTAAGAGACATTATTGCAAAACATAAAATCAGAAATTCCAGCCTTCTTGATAAGCTTGTTGACTACCTTATGGATAATGTGGGGAACATTACTTCAATCAGGAAAATTTCTGATACCCTTGCTTCCAGTAAATCTAAGGTGAACGACAAAACGATTGGCTCTTATGTGGATTATCTTTGCAAGGCTTTTGCTTTTTACAAAATCAGAAGGTATGACATAAAGGGAAAGCGCTATCTTGCTTCGGAAGATAAATATTACCTTTGTGACCATTCCTTTAAATATGCCCGGCTTGGAACAAAAAACATGGATTTTGGACACGTTCTTGAAAACATTGTTGCCATTGAACTTTTGCGCCGGGGCTATGAAGTTTATGTGGGCGTTTTGTATAAAAAAGAAATTGATTTTGTGGCAATAAAAAAGGATGAAAAAATATACATTCAGGTTGCAGACGATATAAGCGGCGAAAATACTTTTAAAAGGGAAACAGGGCCTTTGCTGAGCATAAAAGATGCCTACCCCAAAGTTCTTCTTGCAAGGACGGGGCATGAAAAATATCAGTATGAAGGAATACAGATTATTGATATGGCAGACTGGCTTTTGAACTTTTAATACTGTTAACAAGGAGAAAAACTAAGATGGCAGAAGAAAAGGGGCAGGAAGTTTTTAATTTTGATTTTGAACCTATAAAGGGGTACCCGGAACTGCGGTGGGCGGGAAAGAGGCCTTTTACCGGCACTTCTTACTACCCGGCACAGTTAAAGGAAAGCTATGGAGAGGCCAGCGAAGACGGCTGGATGAACAAGCTTTACTGGGGCGACAACCTGCAGGTGATGAGCCATTTGCTTAAAAAATACCGGGGCAAGGTGAATTTGATTTACATTGACCCGCCTTTTGACAGTAAGGCCGACTACAAAAAGACCATTGCCCTGCGTGGAAAAAAGGCTGAAAGCGACAGCAGCAATTTTGAAGAAAAGCAGTACGGCGACATTTGGACCAACGACGAATACCTGCAGTTTATGTACGAGCGCCTGATTTTGTGCCGTGAACTTTTGAGCGACACGGGAAGTATTTATTTGCACTGCGATTGGCATAGAAATCATTTTTTAAGATGTATAATGGATGAGGTGTTTGGGGCTGGAAATTTTATTAATGAAATTGTTTGGTGTTATTATGGTCCAGGTTCTCCAGGTATGCGACAGTTCAATAGAAAACATGATACTATTTTTTGGTATGCTAAAAATGGGCAATGGATTTTTAATGAAGATGATATTCGAATTGCTCATAATGAAAAAACTCAAGACAATTTCAAACAAGGATTAAAGGGGTCTGGATTTATTGCAGGTGATTATAACCTTAATGAAGGAAAAATTCCTGAAGATTGGTGGGAAATGGCAATCGCTGGACGTTATCCAAATGATGGAGTGAAAAGAATAGGTTATCCAACGGAAAAACCATATAAATTGCTTGAAAGAATTATTCTAACTGCATCAAACAAAGGCGATATAGTGTTTGATCCTTTTATGGGTAGTGGTGTAACTCAAATGATGGCTATGCAATTGGGAAGGAGATTTTTAGGAGCAGATATAAATCTTGGTTCAGTAAGAATGGTAACAAAAAGATTACTGAATTGTGTAAAGAATAGTAATCTTTCAGAAAAAGAACTTTTCGGAGAAATTGATAAAAATGAAGAAAAATACACCGGCTTTGAAGTTTACAATGTAAACGACTACGACTTTTTCCGTAACGAACTGGAAGCTAAAAAGCTTATCATAGAGGCACTGGGCATGCAGGCTCTGCCGGAAAACAATCTTTACGACGCAGAACTGGACGGCCGCATGGTTTCTATTTTAGGAATCAACCGCATTGCCACCGCCAGCGAATTTGAAAAAATCGTTGCAAATATTGATGTTGCCCAGTGGCAGAAAAAGCAGGCAGAAAATCCGGCAAAACCTGTAGAAAAAATCACCTTTGTGTGCATGGGCCACGACCCGGAACTTAAGGCTATGTTTGAACAGAAAATGGATTCCATGGGTTTTGAGGTGGATGTAGAAATCCTGGACATTTTGCGGGACAAAAAAGACCTTACCTTTAAGCGCGACAGTGACGCAAAAATCATCATAAAAGACGGAAAACTAAAAATTGACCAGTTCTATCCTATGAACCTTTTGCAAAAACTCAGTCTTGAAAGTCAGGATGTAGAAGACTGGAAGGAACTTGTAGATTCGGTGATGATTGACTGGAACTATGACGGAGTAACTTTCAGCCAGCACCAGAACAATGGCACGGACATTCCGGAAAAA
>CAVCWN010000335.1:0-3102 GCA_963605975.1 Desulfovibrionaceae bacterium
CTTTGCTTCTTTTCCGATTTTTAAACGCTCGATTTGTTCAAGGCAAAATTGAGCTACAATTTTATTTGATTCAAGATATTTTGAATAAAAATTAATTTCTTCGTTTAAGCGCTCATTTTTATCTTTGACGCCAAGAATTTTTCGGTATTGATTCCATAAGTCGTCACTTTCTGAATTTTCAGAATTTTCACCGGCACTTATTTTTTTCAGGCGGCTGGATTTCCATGTAAGAAAAACCAGTCCCTCTGCTTCAAGAAGTTTGCACTGTTTTTCAAAATCTTCAATTGTGTTAATGTCTGCGGAATCTTTTTCGTATTCTTTAAATACATCTGACGGTTTGATTGAAAAAGTTTGGCAAATGACATTGTCGCCTTTGTAAGTTTTACTTGATTCGTATTTTAAAAGCAGCTTTTGCAAAATCTGTTTTTGGAGTGAAGAATAAATCATTTTGAATACCAGGCTCCTTCAACGGGCTTTGTATATTTTCCTTGTGTGTAAAGTGACACTGTGTTATCAATGTGCTGTCCAATACTGTTGATTTTTTCAGGCGGAGCTGCATAGAAAACCTGGAAATTATTATCTTCAAAAAATTTTACCATCTGTTCAATTCTTTCTTTTGAAAGGGCAGAAAAAGCTTCGTCTATAAATGCAATGCGGGCACAGCACACGTCCTTTGGATAAAATTGCATAAGGCTTGCCGCAAGAATAATGAAGTACGGAGTCTGCTTTTCACCTCCGCTGGCAGTTTTTTGTTTTTCTGACAAAATCATTTCGGACTCTTCGTCCCCAATGTGACTTCTGATTGTCATGTCGTAAGTAAAATAATTTCTGTAATCTGAATAATCTTCTTCGTCTTCGGCATCAAGAATTTTATTCAAAAATGATTTTACGTCGTCGGCAAGTTTTTCATCACTAACCGTTCTCTCGGTAAACAAATCCGGACTTTCGGAATAGAGTTCAAGATTTTTGCAGATTGTAAAAAATATCTGGCGGTCTGGCTTTTCTTCCATTTTGAACTGATAAATGTCGCGGCCAAATGGAATGTGTTTTAGTTCCGCATTGATTGCAGCAATTTCTTCTTTTGCAGAAAGAATTTTTTCGTTCAGTTCTGCAACAAAGTCATGCAAAAAAACATCCCGGAGTTTTTCTGACTGCTTTTCAACTTTATATTTTGCCTCATCAATTTTTACGTTGGCAACATCGCGGTAGCGGTCGCGGTAAAACGAAATGAACTCGACTCCGTAATTTGCAGAATCAATTTCCGAAAGAAGATTATATTCCCTCTGTTTGTCTTCCATTTTCTTTTTTGCATTTTCAACATCGACTGAAAGCTGCTTGCGATGCTTTTCGCCAATTACAATAAAAGCATTCCTTTGTTTACATGCACGCTCATATTCAGCTGTCATTTCTTCAATCAATTCTGAATGAGCGTCCGCTATTTCGTTATATTCATTTCTTGTTTTTTCACTTTTTTCGCTGTATTCGTTTATTTTATTCTTAATATTAGAAATAGCGTTTTCAATTGAACCAAGATTACGCTCAATCATTTTTGATTCTTTGTCCGCTTCATCATAACTTGATTTTGCAATCTCATATTCTTTTGCCGCGGCAAGCATCTCCGGACTATTTTTTAATTCTTCAATCTGAGAAACGAGCCGGCCTAATTTTTTATTTTCGTCTGCAAGTTCTGTTGCGCTGTTAAAATTGTAACGGTCTGTTTTCCAGTCAACGTTATCAATCAAAATTTTCAGTTGATTTCTTTCATTAATATCTTTTTCATATCCGGATTTTTCAAGACACAAAGAGTCCAGTTCTTTTTTAGACTGTTCCAGCTGAATTTTTACAACGTTGTTTCCTAAACATAAAGCAGTTTTTTGAATCTGCATTTTGCTTGCGGCATAACTTTTGCAAAGCATTCCGTCTTTTGTAAGGCCGCCCTTAGGATGCTCGTGGAGTTCTTCAAGATTTTGGCAAAGGTATATTCCATTTAAGAGATAATTTGCATACCGCCTTGCACCCTTGTTCGTTATGTTCAAAATGGATGCTGCTGTATTTTCTTCAATTTCTGTTTCTGGAATTTTATCCGTTAAGACTACGCTTGTTTTATAAATATTTTTTTCATTCAAAATTGAAAGAGCCAGGTGGCAATATTCATCGTCAACTATCAGATTGTATCTTTTGTTACCCAAAAAAGTTTCTATGGATTTTCGCCAGCTTTCATCTTTTATGGATTCCACCAGTTCTGCAAAAAGTCGCACCTGACTTTTTATGCCGCGTTTATTAAATTCATTTTGAAGGATTGATTTTGCGTCTTCTGCTTCTTTTGGAAACTGCCGGATGTTTGCTTCAAGATTTTTAATTTTATTTTGAAGAACGCTGATTTCTTTTTTTACGTCTTCAAGTTTTGCTTTAACGCGACCGTTTTCTTCTACAAACAAATCACGCTGCTGGATTATTTTGTTTGAAAAATCAATAAAGGCAGACCGTTTCTTTTCCACTTCAAAATCATTTTCGCTTATGTTTAAAAGAATAGTCTTGTCTTCATCTGTAAGTGAAAAATATTTTTCCATTTGAGAAAGAATGATTTTTAATGAAGTTTGAAGATTTTTTAATTCAGCAAGCTGGGTTTCCAAGAAAGAAATATTTTCCTTTAAGTTTTCTTTTTCATTTTTTAACTTTTCAAGACTTTCTGTAATAGAATGATTTTTGTTTTCAACTTCAGAAAGATTTTTTCTTGCTTCTTCAAGTTTTTTTTCGGCAGTCTTTTTTCTGTCCGTTAAATCCTTAAATTGAATTTGATTATTTTCCAAATCCCTTTCAAGTTTTGAAATATCGTTTTCATACTGTTTTATATACTGATAGCGGAACATAAGTTCACGAACGTTAAAATTGCGGAGGATTTTTTCGTAGTCACAAGTTTTTTCTTCAATTTCTTCAAGAAGTTTTTTTCTTTCCTGAATGTTTTCAAACATCTGCCTTGCCTGGTCATAAGCTTTTCGCTGCTCTCTAAGGCGGTCAAGAGATTTTACTTCTGCTTCTGCAAACACCGAAGTCTGCAAAAATTTATCTACATTTCGTTCAGGATCAAAAGCCATCATCTTT
>CAVCWN010000336.1:0-3015 GCA_963605975.1 Desulfovibrionaceae bacterium
TGATATTACCTTGACCACCCAGACGGATGTTTACATTTTTGAACTGAAAACTGTTGCCCCAGGTGATTTTGAAAAAGGCGTTGAAGAAGCATTTGCCCAGATTGAAAAGAAAGGTTATGCTCAACGCTACAGCGTGGCAGGTAAAACTACCCATAAAATTGCACTTGTTTTTGCAGACGACGCGACTGGTCTTCTTGGCTGGAAGGAAGAGGTTTAGAGATACTTTGAAATACAAAGACTTAAAATGTCGCGTTTTCTAAAGTTGCCTCTAAAAATTGTAATTTTTAGAGGCTCCCTTTAGAAAAAAATTTAGGAATCTGCCGCTAATGCGGTGTTTTTATAGGAGAAAAAATGAAAAAGTTAATTACGTCATTTTTATTTTTTATTGTAGGGGTGGGACTTTTTGCTCAGAGTGTAACAAGCGTTTCTCTTAGTAGAAGCCGTATTTCAAATTCGGATCAAAACAGGGAAGTGACTGTTACTGTAAAGGGAACAGGTTTTGCTTCTATTGCGGCAAAAGAAGATCCTACATGTAAAATTCAAGTGTGCACAGAAGAAGATGTAAAGAATTACACTGCAAAGGTGAATGCTTCTTCAAACACTGCAAGTGCAACTGTTACCATTCCGTCTTTTGAAAGCATTCCTGATGGTGGCGGTGTGGATGTAACGGTTCGCGTAAAACTTTGCGGCACGGTGGACAAGGCAAGCGCACAGACAGTAACTGTATGTAACCCAGAAGTAACAGAGATTCTTTTGTCACAGCAGTTTATACAAGGTTGTGGGCCTGAGAAAGATTCTAAAATTACTGTAAGCGTAAGCGGTTCAAACTTTGATGTGGCAGACAGCGTAAAAATTGCTTTTTATAATGCAGACGATAAAATTGAAGGAAGTCCTGTAGAAGTAGACAAAAAGTCTTTTACAAAAGACACAAAAACTTTTGATGCAAGCGTAAATGTTCCGGATGCAGACGGCTACTACAAGGTATGCCTTTTACTTGATGATAAAAAACAGGACCCATACAGCGAAATGGAAATAGCGGGTTCCCTGTCTTTTGACACATTTACTATTCCGGAAAGCCTTGTTGCAGACGAAGATTCTGTGGTAAAGGCAACAATTAAGGGAAACAATTTTGAAAGCGATTATGTAAAGGCAGAAGATTTTACTGTTACGTGCAAGACTGCTTCTATTGTGAGTGACGCCAGCGTAAAAATAAAAAGCAACGATGAACTTGAAGTAAGGCTTACGGTGCCAGGAAAAATGGGTAAGTATGAAGTTGAAGTTGCTTACGGCAAAAGCAGCATAAAAGGCCAATATTGCGTATGGAATTTTGTAGGTGAAGAAAACTTTGTAAAAGTACCAGGCACCACAATAAAGGGAGGCGGCAGCTGGACCCCTGATTCATATGTCTTTGTAAAGGGAAGGGCTATAACAATAAATTCTTTTTACATGTATAAGCACCCTGTAACAAGAAGTGAATACAAAGAAATAATGGGTAGAGACACGTCTTATGGAAGGACTTTTGATAAGGATGGTAATGAAGTTGTTAATGAGAAGAATGGATGGGACAAAGTCGACCCTGAAATAACAGGCAAAAACCCGGTTAATGGTGTAAGCTGGGTTAATGCCATAAAATACTGTAACTACCGTTCAATGAAGGAAGGTCTGACGCCTTGCTACACTGTAAAAGAGTCTACAGACCCTGATGTTTGGGAAAAGTACAGTTGGGATGACGAAGATGTAAGCTGTGACTTTAAGGCAAACGGCTACCGCCTGCCAACAGAAGCTGAATGGGAATGGGCTGCCCGCGGTGGTGACCAGCCATACACTTACGCCGGCAGCAACAAAATAGAAGAAGTAGCCTGGTATCATGACAATACAAAAGGCTATGGAACGGTAGAAGTAGAAAGTAAAAAGCCAAATGGATACGGTTTGTATGACATGAGCGGCAATGTATGGGAATGGTGCTGGGACTTGTACGGGGGTGAGCGTAAATGGAACGAACAGAAGCAGCACTATGAGGAATTTGTTAAGCAAACAACGCCAGCTACAGGACCTACTTCTGGTTCTGGCCGAGTACAACGTGGAGGTTCGTACAAATGGGATGACGAATGTTCTGTATCTTATAGGTCATACGGATTCCCAGATTCTGAATATGATGACGCTGGTTTCCGCATAGTTCGTAACGCCCAGTAAACTTTTAGGGGCGGCATCTTCAAAAAAAGAAAAAAAATAATAAAATAATTGATTTTTGAAAATTTGGTGTTATAATTTTATTAGTTCTTTGGAACGAATTTTTTTTTTAAGGAGAAAATTATGTCAAAAGAAAAGAGAGGATTTGGTCTTTTCCTTATCCACCTTGCACTTGCTGTTTACTTTGTTCTTTTGGGACTTAGTATGGTTGTTAAGGGCTTCCCTTGGAGCTCTTCTACAATTTCTGCTGCTTTCTCAAATTCAGTACTCCGGTTGATTTTTGGAATTTTGATTTTGGTTTGTGGCGTTTTCCTTTTTATCCGCTTCTTCTGGAACCCAGGAAAGGTTGACAACTTTATTAAAACAGTAGTTGTTATTGTTTGGGCTGTTGCAGCTGTAATTGTTTTCATTAAGGGCGGTTACGATGTTTTTGGCTTGGTAAAGGACGTTTTGGTAATTGGTGGACTTTTGTCTGTTAAGGACTAACTGATTCTTTTTTTGACATGGCGCTGGATTTTTTGTCCGGCGCCTTTTTTTTTGAACTTGCTCCAGTTGAGCCACTTTTTAGGTTCCCAGCGGAAGTGCATTTTAGCGAATTTTAAACCAGTAAAGTTTTGTTTATTTTTTTATTTTATAAAATCCTGCCCTCCGTGGCATGCAAGAATTGTTTTCGTAATTTTTGCGGTCGGTTTAAAGAAGGTGCTTCTTCGCTAAAAACTTGCTTCGCAGCACAGCTTCTTCGCTAAAAACGGCTTCGCAGCATAGCTGCTCAGCTTCTTCGCTAAAAACGGCTTCGCAGCATAGCTGCTCAGCTTCTTCGCTAAA
>CAVCWN010000337.1:0-2800 GCA_963605975.1 Desulfovibrionaceae bacterium
TGTTATGAGAAATACATCAAACAAAGATCTTGCACAGACATATCTTTACAAAACATTTGAACCTGGAAAACAAGACTTGTCTGAAACAGAAACAACTGCAGATGGTACTACAGATACAACTACAACAGGAACTACAACTAGTGATGAAAGCGAAACAGAAAAATCAAATATTACTATAAGTGGCACACTTATGGACGGCCTTTACGTATACTTTGGAAAATCATTTAGAAACAGTGAAACTGCAACTACTCCAGAATTTTTAACAGAAAAATCTTACACAGCTGTTACACAAATATCTGATTTAACAGAAGGTCTTACATGGAAAAAAGTCTTTGCAAAGATTCTTCTTTCATATCTTGAAGACTAATTCCTAATTTTTATGAAAGGCTGCTTTGTAAAAGATTTATTTCTTTTGTAAAGCAGCCTTTTTTGTTTTTAAGGGCGCCTGCCCATTGCTAATCGCAATGGGCACCGGGCTTTCCGCACTTCCGCTATCGCTCCATTCCTCCGCTGCGCTCCAGAACGCCTCCGGCGGTGCTCCAATCCCTGGCGCAAAAGTTCAGTTTTTTCAAGGGGGCCTCTAAAAAAACTTGACAAACAAAATTTCCCATGTGACAATATTTTAAACGTCGGAAAAGTTTAGCATAAGTGTTATTCAAAAAAGTATTCTTCTTCCAATTTGCTTTTCTTTTTAATTCCTTATCCAGAAGTGTTAAAACTTCAAAATCATTTTGATTAAAATTTAAGAGGGCAGTATGCACTTTTTAAATACATCTTGAATTCTTGAAATTCTTTTATCGATTTTTGAAAATTTAATTTTTAACAGGACATTATGTCTTACAGAAGGAGTTTTTAATGAGAAAAAATAGTTTGAAATTTTTTGGTCTTATATTTTTTGTTGCCTTTAGCTTTATTTCCTGTGGCAACAATGATGTAAATAATGAAAGCGCTATAATAGAAAACAGGGCCGCATCTTTTTTAGACGAAGAAGCAGATTTAAAAGATGAATTAGTTTTTTATTCGATGGCTGAAGATTATAAACTGAGCGAAGAGGCAGTTCAAAATGATATAAAATCTTTTTTGGCCTTGAAGTTGATAGAAGAAGATGACAGCCAACTTGATTTTTCAAGAGCCATAACTATTGTAGAAAATGAAAGCGAAATGAAGAAGGTAAAAACTTTTTCAAAAAGCTTGGCAAAATATAATACATCTTCACGAAACGCAAACGCGTTTGAAGAAGTAAACATTTCTGTTTACGAAATTACAAATGATAAAGGGAAGGAACTGGCCGTAACAAGTGATGATGAAAGAATTGGTTCTTTGCTGTGCCTTTTGGAAGACGTTGAATATGATGATGATGTTGAAAATCCTGTACTTGAAATATTTTTATCTAATTTAGATGAGTATGTAGAAAATCTTTCAAACGAAATTGAATCAATAACAGAAGAAGATTATGAATTGTTTAAGGAAAAATATAATATTACTGATGAAGAAATAGCGCAGGCAAAAGCTGAATATGAAAATGCTCAAAATGCCAGAAAATTTTGGGGCCCAGAAGCATGGAGTTCATGGTCAATTTGTGACATAAATTTAAACAATCTTATTTCAAAGACAAAATGGGATCAGGGAAATCCTTACAATGCAGCTGTAGTTGCAATACTGGGAAAAAATTATCCTACAGGTTGTGGACCAACAGCAGTTGCTCAAATTATGGCATATCATGAATGGCCACTTTCTTATGGCAGAAGCGATTTGTCCGAATTAAAAAATGCCTGGCCCCTTGCAGCAGATTGGGACGGTACTTACGACTGGGCAGAGATGACAGCAAATCCATACGGAAATAATTTATCAGACCTCGGCAAAGTTGGAGTCGGAGCCTTGATGTATGAAGTTGGCATGGGATGTGATGCAGAATATAAAAAAACGGGAACTTCAACTACACTTTCAAAAATGCTTTCTTGCTTACGAAACAGAGGTTTTTCTTGCGACATAGCAGGATTTTACAACTATAAAAAAATTTCGGATTCCTTACATAATAATTCTCCAGTGATTATGTTCGGAAAAGATAAAAATGCGACTATTGGGCATTTTTGGATTATAGATGGATCTCTAAAAACAGAACGAAAAAGAAAATATTACGTTTTCTGGATACCTTTCACTGTTACCGAAGAAGCAAAATATGTACATTGCAATTATGGTTGGTCAGGCCAAGATGATGAAGGAACCTCGTATGAATACAGGGGACAAGGTTATTACAAAAGCGGTGTCTTTGAAACATCAAATGGAAATTACAATAGTTCTTTGACTATCAGTACTAATATAAGGCCTAACAAGTAAGGAGATAATTATGAAAAAAATATTTATGATACTTGGAATTTTATCTCTAATTTTACCATTATTTTCATGCTACAGAATGCCTTACGAACCAGGAGTCACCATAGAAGGAGAAGAAACTTTTTATACAAATAAAAAATTATGGGAAGAAAGTAAAATAGAAAAATATTCTTTTACATATTCATATAAATGTACCTATGTACCACAAACTAATTATGTTGTAGATGTTACGGTAGATGGAGAAGATGTAAGTTATGAAGTAAAAGAATATATGAATGTTTCAGAAGAAAATTCAACTTCTGAAACATGGGAAGAATATAAAATTAAGTGTAAGGATTTTATAACAAGAAATAAGTTTGACAACTTTTCTTTAAATGATATTTATTCTGATATTAAACAAAATATAGAAGCAGATTATGAATCATTAAAAAAACATCCTGACTGTTATTATGCGAATTTCTCTTTT
>CAVCWN010000338.1:0-2735 GCA_963605975.1 Desulfovibrionaceae bacterium
CGACTTTTTAGGGGATTTACAGATTGACTTTGAAGACTTGGCACTGCCGGAAGGGCGTGCTGGATTTAGATGTGCATATTGAAGAGATAAAATTTGAAAGTGAAAACGAAGTTACAGAAGATAATGCAGACCTTACACCGCCACAAGAGCCAAAGTCAAAAAGCGGGCAGATTTACCAGCTGGGGCGACATCGTTTGATGTGCGGAGACAGCACAAACAAAAACGACATTGAAAAACTGATGAACGGCGCAAAAGCGGATTTAGTTTTTACAGACCCACCCTATGGAATGAAAAAAGAAAGAGACGGTGTGGCAAATGACAATCTTAATTTTGATGATTTACTTGAATTCAATAAAAAATGGATACCGCTCACTTTTGACGCCTTACAAGATGTCGGCTCGTGGTATTGCTGGGGAATTGAAGAACCGTTAATGGACATCTACAGCAATATCTTAAAACCCATGCTTAAAAATAAGCAAATTACTTTTAGAAACTTGATTACATGGGATAAAGGCTCAGGGCAAGGTCAAATGGCAGAAGAGCACAGAATGTACGCAGTCGCAAGTGAAAAATGTCTTTTTGTTATGAAAGGCGTACAGGGATTTAACACAAACATAAACGCGGACAATTATTTTGAAGGCTGGGAACCTATCCGCAAATATTTATGTGATGAACTTAAAAAAACAGATTTAACGCGTGAAAAAGTACAGAAATTAACAAACACTTATGCACGTCATTATTTTGGAAAATCACAGTGGACATTTATCACGCGTGAGCATTACAAGATTTTACAGGATTACGCAAAAGGAAAAAATCACGACGCTTTCAAACGCGAATACGACGACATCAAATGCGAATACGACGACATCAAACGCGAACGCGAATACGTCGCTTTCAAACGCGAACTCGACGACATCAGACGCGAATATTATAAAACGCGGGCATATTTTAACAACACACACGACAACATGAATGACGTCTGGCATTTTAATTTAGTAGCCGGAAAAGACCGCGAAGAATGTGGCGGACACGCAACGCCCAAGCCGTTAAAACTTTGTGGACGTGCAATAAAAAGCAGTACAAAAAAAGACGGCATTGTCTTAGACGTTTTTGGCGGTTCAGGTTCAACACTGATAGCGTGCGAACAGTTGGAACGCTCAGCTTATTTAATGGAACTAGAACCAAAATGGGTTGACGTAATAATTCAACGCTGGGAAAAACACACCGGCAAAAAAGCCATTTTAGTGAGTGAATGATAATGACAATATTTGAAATCATAAAGAACAGGACTATTTTTGACATTGCAAGGGAAAAACTTCTCACGGAAGACGCGGACGACCTACCGCCTAGAAAATGGGCAGACGGTAAAATGCACGAAAAAGTCGCTGGTAAATGGCAATTAGCAAGCCTTATAGATAGAAATTCAAAAGTTGTTGAAAAAGTTCCTAAGTCATTAGGCGCAAGAGCCCGTAAATTTTACGTATCAACTACAAAGCCAGTAAAAGAGGGAAATACAGCAAACTGGGCTTTAGTTGAAGGTTCTGAAATAAAATGTGTAACTATAATTAGTAAAGGGAATAAAATACGCGATGTTGACAGATTGCGTAACATGTATAAAGATAAAGGAAGAACTACAAAGATTGAAGACTGGGAAAAAGTTGCAGGCATTGGGGTTGTAACAAATGGAGAAAAACAAAGAAAGTGCGAATTGCACTGGTATCAATGCAAAAATATCGGAAAAATAGAATTTAAGGTGAAGAAATGGATAGACGAAAAGTAGATTATTTTGTTATTTACAAGGGGTCGGAAACTGTCGGACTTATTCCTGGAAAAAAATATAAATGCATAGAAGAAGATTACGATGAGGGAAAATTATTTTCTTTAGCAATTATAGATGAATCAGAAGAAGATTACATGTATCCGCCAGATTATTTTGAAAAAGAATAAAAAAATTTGATTACCCAACTATGTGTCAGACCATTATAAAATGGCGGTCTTTGTTTCTGATGTCAAACTTTATGACAAAAAAGCGGTTGATGAGCTTAATCTCCTGGATAGCAGACCGAGCAAACATCTCAACACCGTCTTCGATAAAATATTAGCACAAGCATTGAGAGAAATCAAGAAAAAAAAGAAATGATAATTAAAAAATAAAGAGCCACCTTCCAAAGCTGGGGTCGATATAAATCAACTTTCCAGAGGTGACTCACTATATGTGATGTTATTACAGAATTATTTGAATTGCAAGTAAAAAAGCCACAAACCGCCATAAAAAGCAAATAATCCGGAGGCAGAAAATGAACGATAATGAAATTATGGAAGCAGTAAAAACGATTTATAAAATCCTTAAAAACTTTGAATCGCAGTTGGATAATGAAGAATTCAAAAAAGATTATCTTGATTATTCAATTTACAAAATCAGCGAACTTCGATTTATTCGATATTTACAAATGCTCATAAAAAATGGATTTATCGAAGGCTTTACAATCGAACAAATGGCAGACAAAAGTTTTTATATAAAATCATACAATCCGCAGATTACTTTAAAAGGCATTGAATACCTGGCAGAAAACAGCACAATGCAAAAAGCAGTAAACATCATAAAAGAGCCGGTCAAATGGCGGTCAGCATAATCTAAGCATACAGAATGACTTAACCGGCGGGCTTTTTTTTGTCTCCGAATGACTATATAAACGGAGGCAAAAATGGAACACAGACAAATCAACAAAAACTAT
>CAVCWN010000339.1:0-2723 GCA_963605975.1 Desulfovibrionaceae bacterium
CACCGGCGCTTTTGAGTTGGAGTAGTGGGGCCAGAGATTTTTTATAGAGGAGGGGGAAGTCTCCCCCTCGCTCCAGCCCGCTACGCGGTCTTTCGCTACCCCTTCTAGCGGGGGAGAATCCCCCGCAACGCCCCCCGTTTTTCATTCCTACCGAAAGTTTTAGTGAGCGAAGCGAACGTAACTTTAAGACTTTACAAAAACATACACATATAATGCGGAATCGTAATTTTCTTTTCAAACTGTCCCACGTTGCCATTTATAATTTTATAGCCGTATTTTATGCTGTCTTTTTTCAAAAGAGAATCTAAAGATGAAATGCTACCTTTTTTTGATTTAACTTCAATTGGCACAACGGAACATTCTTTTTCAATCAAAAATTCAACTTCACTGGAACTGTCATCCCGCTTAAAATAGTAAAGAGGATAATTTTTCTTAACTAAAAAATCAGCAATCAGATTTTCGTAAATTCCGCCTTTTACAGTCCCCGAAAGAGAATCCGTAACAATCGCTTCTTTCATTTGATAGCCGTACATACAGATTAAAAGTCCAATATCATTCAGATAAATTCTAAACTGCTCGTCACGTACATAAGCCACCAGCGGAAATTCTGGGGGAATGCAGTTGTAACAGTAACGCACAAGATTCGCATCCCGCAGCCAATCAAGTGAATTTGCATACTTTCTGGCTGTTCCGCCTTTTTCAACTTCGCTATATTTGAATTTTGTGTTTTCCTTTGCAAGTTGGCGAGGAATTGAAAGATAACAATTTCTTGCTTTTGGTTTATCTGCTGTTGAAGCGTATTTGGCAATATCATTTAAATAATCATTTAAGATTTTCTGCTGTTCTTCGTGAACCACATTGTAATTGCTGGTTTCAAGGAATTTATTTACAACTTCTGGCATTCCGCCAACCGCCATAAATTCGCGAAGATACTTCTGCATAATTTCGTTAGTAGATTTTTCGACTGGAATTTTTTTATCAAAATTTTCTTTTAAACTTAAAATCGCATTCGGTTCAATCCCCAAAGCCCAAAGAAATTCTTCAAAATCAAGGGAATGCATTTCATACTGCCGCTCATAACCGACTGGAATGGAAGAAATTTCCTTGTAATTTATTCCAAGAAGAGAGCCTGTTGCTATTACATCAAAAGTTTCGTCTTGCGCCAGAAATTTTAAAGCCGTTCTTGCCTGCGGACACGCTTGAATTTCATCAAAAAACAAAAGCGTTTTATATGGAATAATTTTTATGCCAGGTTTTCTGAGAGAAATCTCTTTTAAAATATTTTGAACATCAAGATTTCCGTCAAAGGCAGATTTTAGTTCAGGTTCTTTTTCAAAATTGAGTTCAATGAAACTTTCGTAGTTTTCTTTTCCAAACTGGCGAACAAGAAAAGTTTTTCCGATTTGCCTTGCACCTTTTATAAGCAGACACTCATTCTTTTTTGTTTTTCGCCATTCATCAAGAAAATAGTATGCTTTTCGCTTTAACATAATTAAATTATGCAGATTTTTAGAAGGGTTTTCAAGGCAAAATTGCAGATTTTTAGAAGGGTTTTTGATACAAATTTGCAGAATTTTAGGTGGGTACCAGCAACATTTTCGCTCTGAGGGTATACCCTTAGAGCAGATTGACTAATCTGCTCTAAGCACGAATCTCGAATAAATTCTCGATTCGTGCTTAGAAAAAAATTAAGGAGGACAATACGTCTATTAAAATTAAAATTTTTGAAGCTGGAACTAAAAAATTAGTAGGTCAGGATATTCTTGATGGAAATAGTTTTGACTGGCATGAGAAAAATTTATGCTCATTTGATTTTATTCCAGAGGACACAGAAAATTTCGTTTTAGGTAAATTTTTAACGGAAGATATCAAAGAAAAGTCAGAGAAAGATAATACTGTAGAATTCTACATCAAAAAATATAAATTATTGCAACGCAATAAAGACCCAAAAAAGCAGTTTGATGATGAATTAAACAGTAAGTGGGAAGAAAGTGAAAATTAGAGTGAGATTCAAAAAAAATGAAGAAAAAATTGAAAATAATAATGACAGTTGTATTTATTGCAGCGTCTATGAGTTTACAAGCTTGTGCAGAAGGTAAATCTGTAAAAATTTCTGAAAAGGATTTTGTTGAAATACCAAATATAAATATCAAAATGCTCAAAACTGAAGTAACTCAGGAGTTATATGAGTCGGTTATGGGAGTAAATCCGAGTCATGATATAGGAGAAAATAAACCTGTAACAAATATTACCGCCTACGATGCAATGTATTTTTGTAACAAGTTAAGTAAATTAAAAGGAAAAAAGCCTGTTTATGCTGTTAATGGCGAAACAGATGTAACAAAATGGGATCATGATAAAAATGATCACTGGGTACTATATTCTAGCGATATTATTACTCAAGACACAAAAGCTTCTGGTTTTAGACTTCCAACTATAAATGAATTTGCGTATGCCACAAGAGGTGGTGAGGATTTCGATTATGCAGGAAGTAATAATCTAGATGAAGTTGGTTGGTATATTGGGAACAGTGACAACAAAACCCATCCTGTAGCACAAAAGAAAGCAAATGGTTACGGCTTATACGACATGTCTGGAAATGTTGCTGAGTGGCTTGAGCCAGGCTATTATTGCGACCAAGACTGGCGTCGTGACGGTTGGGGGCTGGAGTTTGTTGGCTATTTCTGGGGAGGCAGCTACAAATTACCCGCAGACTGTTGCTA
>CAVCWN010000340.1:0-2679 GCA_963605975.1 Desulfovibrionaceae bacterium
TTTTTCAAGACCTAAAATGTTGCATCTGTCCGAACCGCTACTCAAACAGTCCGCTTGACTTATAATCCATTCATAATAAGTTGAAGGGTTATGATGACTAGCCGCAAGTTTTTTAACGTGCCCAAAATTTACAGAATCCGGCAGGCAGTCCTTAAAAGCATCTAAAAATCCTTCTGTGTAAACAACATGCTGGTGGGTATAACGACCATCTTTCGTTGTTTTGCAATACTGACCTTCAAGGTCTTTTTTGTAAAGTTCTTTTACGTCCGCCCTCTGGACCATTTTGCCAACATCATGCAGCCAGGCCGCAATGACAATTTCTTCTTTAGAAATCTTTTCTTCCATTTCTCCTCCTATCATCTATCTTTCCATTTTTTCCCAAAAATCAATCTGCCCAAGCCCAAAATTCGTATTCTTCCCAGCCCCGGCAATCCTGTTCATCCGCAAAAGCCCCATTTCAAACTCCGAAAATTCCCCTTCAATCTTAAAAGTGCCCACAATTCCGCCTAACTCCATCTGCGTTTTTTGCCTTGCCGAATAATGCTTAAAATCAATCCATTTGAGTTTTTTTTCTGTGATTTTTAATGATGGCGACGGAAGATATTTTTGCTCAATTTCAGTTTCCGAAATTTCACCGTAAAGAGAGCAAAGCGTTTTTGCCCTGCGGTAAAGGCAGTTAAAAAAGTCCTGGGCGGTAAAATCAAGAGTAAACTTGCCCTGAACCTTAAAACGAAGAGGAGATTTTAATTCAATTAGGATTTCGCCACTTTGAGGCGTTTCTTTATTATCTACTACACAAATGTAGGGGGGGGGTATTAACTGTATCTAAATGATTCTGGTCAATCAAAAGATTTTTCTTATTTGCAATCACACTCGAAATTTCAAACTGGCTTCGTGCCTTAAAAATTCCGCTCTGCCCTGCCCGAACAAATGCCGCGTAAATATACGGAAGATAATCCACCGCCTTTCCAAAAAGCGTCAAGACAAAAGAATAATCGTCCACAGGATTTTCCCGCTGCAATTTTTCTACGCTAAGTGAAAATGGATGAGAACCCTTATTTCGACCCGGCAAAGTTTGATTTTCTGGCGAAAGACAGGTTTCAAAAATGTAAGAATAAACACAGGTTTTATTGTAAAGACACTCTCCGCAAACAGAAGTTTTTGAAATGCAACACATTGACCTCAAGTTTTTTCCAAGCATGCTGCGCATCACAAAAAGCGGATTTGTATCGATGTAAGTTTTTTCTAAAAAATGTAAATTAAAAACGACTTGTAAATATTGAAGCTGCAAAATATTCCACCAAAATTATTTTGAATATTATAACATGAAATTTTTTATTTGGGATTTTTTTTTACCATTTGTTTGATTTTCTTTTCCTATCAAAAAAATCTGAGAAAAAAATTTAATAATTCTTCTTGTTATTCAAACCAGTACCCACCCCCTTTCCCCTAGCCTAAGTGAGATGGAAGTGAGCAAGAAGTGCGCGTGAAGAGGAACGGGAGTGGAGCCTCATTATGAGCGACGGCTGAAAAGTAAGAAAACTTGGAGATGATGAACGGCGACCGAAAACTAGAAAAACTTGAGAAGTCACTTTTTAGGGCAGAAGGTGGACAGCTGTATTACTATGCAAATTTGTAGCAAAAAACTGAACTGTTGTCCTTCTTGATCAGGAATAAATGCTTTAGGAAAAGGGCATTTCTGCTTTTTAGGCGCTTAGCCGGCCCTGGAAGGGCTTGGTGCCTTGAAAAGGCACTGGAGCGAAGCGGAACCCTGGAAGGGCCGTTAAACAAAAGGCGGGATGCTTCAAAATAAAAAAAATTAAAATGAAAATTTGTGGTATAATGGTTTTATGAGTACACATATTAATGCGCCAGAAGGGGCAATTGCGAAGGCGGTTTTGCTGCCTGGGGACCCGCTGAGGGCGAAATTTATTGCAGAGAATTTTTTGGAGGCGCCTTGTTGTTATAACGAGGTGCGTGGCATGCTGGGCTTTACGGGAACTTACAAGGGAAAAAAGATTTCTGTTCAGGGAACTGGCATGGGGCAGCCGTCACTTTCAATTTACGTAAATGAACTTTTTGAATTTTATGGAGTTGAAAAGGCTATTCGCGTTGGCACTTGTGGTGCTGTTCAAAAGGATATTGCCCTCAGGGATGTGATTTTGGCTCAGGGGGCTTGCAGCGACAGTGGCTTAAATACACAGCGCTTTAGGGGTTTGCACTTTGCTCCGATTGCGGATTTTTCTCTTTTGCACAAGGCTTATGAAATTTCGAAAGAAATGTCTTTAAATGCAAAAGTGGGAAATCTTGTTTCAAGTGATATGTTCTATGATCCGGCTTCTAACTGGAAACTTTGGGCTGAATATGGGGCCCTGGGTGTGGAAATGGAAGCGGCTGAACTTTACACTCTGGCTTTGAAGTTTAAGAGAAAGGCTTTGGCTATTTGCACTGTAAGTGATCACATTCTTTTGGGTGGAGAAACGACTGCCAGTGAAAGGGAAAAGACTTTTACGGACATGATAAAAATCGCTCTGGAAACGATTGTGGCGGAAGATTAGGGGAAATTTTTGGAGGAGGTGTGGGGCTTTTGTTGTTTCGTAAAGGGGTGATGTTTTGGAAAGAGGCACGGCTTCGTAAAGGGGCGCTTGTTTGGGAAACTGGTGGTGGTTTCGTAAAGCG
>CAVCWN010000341.1:0-2654 GCA_963605975.1 Desulfovibrionaceae bacterium
CTTGGCTGTTAGTAGGGACTTTGTTTTGGGGAGAAATGTTGATTTAGGAATGGAGTGACGGTTTTGAAAATGGATGGCTGCTTAAAACGATAACCAATACAACTAACGCTTTTAATGGCTGCACAAACTTAAAGTCAGTATCCGGTTTTAACATTCCATTAACCGCAGATATGACAGACATG
Source organism: Desulfovibrionaceae bacterium (assembly GCA_963605975.1). Lineage (GTDB taxonomy): Bacteria > Spirochaetota > Spirochaetia > Treponematales > Treponemataceae > Treponema_D. The sequence goes on from CAVCWN010000341.1 coordinate 183, forward strand.
TTTGCTAACTGTACGAAATTAACTTCTATTTCTTCACCGTCACAGTATCCTAACCTAAAAGAAAACTGGCAAGTTATTGAAGTAAACAGAAATGAAAATACATTTACTGTAAAAAGGCACTACATAAAAAATGTTGATGGGCTGCCAACTGTTGTAACCTCAAATGAAGTTACTTTACAGGATTGTGAACAAATTACATTTGAAAATAAGACAGATGAACTTTTATTTGATAATGTAAGCCAAGATAATATCCGTGACATGCTCTTGAGTAAGGCTCCGATTGTAAATGCAGAAGGGGTTATTTCGCCATTCACAAACCAGTTTATTATCTGGGCAAAAGACACAAATGCTGTAAAAACAAACTTTCTTGCACAAACTTCGGATATAAGTGCATTGCAAACTAATATAAGTGCATTGCAAACTAACCTTGCAGAAGTTATTGAAACTTTGACTACTCTTTCAGATTATGTGCATAATACTGTTGACACTCAAATATCACAGATAAATTCGAATATATCTACTGCATTTCAATTCAACTCAATTATTCCACTTATAAAAAATGGTAGCACACAGCAAAATAAACTTACTTTTTCAGTAAGTAGTGAAACGCTGACTATAACAACATCATAAGGAGAAGATATGGCTATAACTTGTGATGGCAGTAGCATCAATGTTGTTGTTTACAATGGCACAGAATTTAAAAAAGTTCTCTTTAATGGAAAAATGGCCTTTTGGAAGCCGACTATAAAATGGAAAACTACGGCATACGCATGGGCTGGAACAAAAACAGTGAATGTCATTTTTGAACCACCGCCTCCTGTTGATGTTACTGTAACACTCACTATGGGAAATGGAAATAATGGCAATGTGTGGATGACAACAACAAAGACATTAAAAGGAAGTGATAGCGATTCTTCATACCTTACTATTTCAAGCAGTACAACTGGACTGTATGCAACGGTTGTTGTCCATATTAGAGCAAATGTTTTGGATGGTGAAGTAGTTAAGGGAGACACGAACTTACAAAATGGTGCTATCCGTGCTTATCAAATTGGAAACAATAAAGGCGGCACGATGAAAGAAAATTTAAAATTTTAGGAGAAAATTATGCAGGAATATCGTAACGATTTAATTGATGATTATATGTGGTGGGAATTGCAAAAAATCAAGGCTGATTTTTCTGGCTATTGTAAGGCAATAGGAGTTAAAACTGAAAAAATGGATGTAAAAAACTACCAATGTAAGGGCGGAAGATTTTGCTATCTTGAAAAAAATGAAGAAAGTGGTATTATCCTTTGGTGGGATTGCAAAGATGAAGGTCAAGCATATATTTTGCCTGATTCGGTAAGCGTTGATATGGAAACTGGGCTAATCACTTCTGATAGTGATTTTACAGTAAGTGAAATTTTGGAGGAGTAGAATGTTTAAAAAAATTAAATGGATTTTTATTTTGGGATTGTCATTATTTTTGTTTAGTGGCTGTCATCTTTTTGTACTGGCTTTTGGTGACAGGGCTGACCAGTACCTTTATAGTGCCAGAAAAACAATCAAAAAACATCATGAAAAATGGTTTGGAGAAGATTCAAGTTCGTCAAGAACTGTTGCAGGCATTGTTACAAAGCCCACGGAAGAAATGCTTGCAGATAACATGGACTACCTTGCACAAAATGACTGGATTGTTTCCTTTGAGTATTATACAGGCGAAGTAACTGATGAATTAAGGCAAAAGTACAATCTTTTTGACACTTACAATCACCCCTTTGTCGCAATAAAAACAAACAATGGAGTAACATATTGCATTGCCGCTTTTCCTGATTGGGGCAACGGAGACTCTTACGAAAATTTTTGTGGAGTTGTTAACAAGGGTTTTGAATATGTAGAAGGAGCATATCCTAGTTTTGGCATAGAAATATTTTGTGACCCAGAGATAGGGTATTTTTACTTTTACCGTGAATTGTGGATTGTAAACCAATTTCCATATCCTGTTTCTTACAGATTTAATACAAAAGAAATTGAATTACACCAAGATGCTGACAAACCAAATTATTACTACTGGGGTGTTGACCTTACAGGAATAGAAAGCGAAACTTACAGAAGTCTGGAACCAGTTACAGTACAGGAATGGCTTGATGAATGTTCTGACGGCAGTATAGACATGGATTTACTTGATTTGCGATTACGCAAGGCCCATGACATGGGCTGGTGGGATTACAACGGCACTCAAAATGCAGAAGAGTTTTATAAAGAACTTTATACATATAACCTTTCCAACATGGAAGAAGGGTACAATTTAGATGGAGAAAGATTTTAATACAAGAAAAAGAACTGACACTCACCAAAAACGGAGTAAACACTACTCCTGACTGCGTATATATACACTAAACTAAATAAGGGCTACAACAAGAATGTAGCCCTTGTTTTTACCCAACTACAGTTTTACCACGTACTACTTTCCCGTTTACGGTGTTATAG
>CAVCWN010000342.1:0-2638 GCA_963605975.1 Desulfovibrionaceae bacterium
ATTGGCGGTAATTCTTTTTTTGTCACACGGATTTGTGATTTGCTACGCAAATCACTTTTTGTCCCAGCAGATTTCGTAGAAATCTGCAAATCCGTGTGACTTTTTTTTATTTCTGCAAGTAAATCTTTTGCGTTGCCTTCGGTGGCAATCTGTGGTACAAGGCGGCCCTGTACGGCTTCCTGAAGGATGGCTTTTTTGGTAAGGCTTGCGATTTGTGCATTAAGAAGATTTAAGGCACTTTCTTTTTTGCCGTATTCTTCTATGAGCGGCATAAACTTTTCGATTGCAGCCACTATGCGTTTTTGCTCGGCAAGCGGAGGGAGAGGGAATAATGCTTTTTTACCGTCTTCTGTTCCAAGTCGTGGCATTTTTACACCAAAAGATAAAGAATTTGTGTAATCAACAAAATATGGAGACATTAAGAATATCTGTGCAAATTTATTGTTTACAAATTTTCCAAAATCTAATGGAAGAATTTCTGAAGTACAATATCCGTCTTTTGGAGCTATTACGCATTTATTAAGATATGGACGCAATTTACTGTATAGTACAAATCCTTTCTTAAAAATATGTTTTGTACTTTTTGAATCAGCATCTTTTTTTGTCTTAAATTGAAGTATTACACCTGAATCTTTTTCTATATCTTCCAAATCAAGAATCCAAGCATCATCCTTTATTTCATTTGGGTCTGCATTTTCACATTGTCCAAAAGGAACTATCTCCCCCAACCTGCACCAGCACCAGCTTTCCGGAATGTCAAATGGCACTTCCTCGTCGGTTATTGGCGCTACCTCTTTTTTTGTCACACGGATTTGTGATTTGCTACGCAAATCACTATTTTTTTTATCAGTACCAGCAGATTTCGTAGAAATCTGCAAATCCGTGTGACTATTTTTTATTTCTGCAAGTAAATCTTTTGCATTCCCTTCACTTGCAATCTGCGGAACCAGTTTTCCCATCACTGCTTCTTGCAATAAAGCGTTCTTTAAATCTTTTGCTGTCATTTACAATTCCCCTTTCTGTGCCTTTTCGTGAAGGGCGGTGATGTCGGCAAGGAGACTATCGATCTGGGCATTCAAGGTGGTGCGTTTTTCTTCGTAGTTTTGGATTGTTTCATCCACGCTCAAAATCTCTTCTTCTTCGTGAGGGTATCCGCAAAGGTCAAAATTGTAGCCGCTTTCTGCCAGCTCCTTTGCTGTGTATTTTTTTGCCTTGGGATTTCCGTCGGCGTCGGTAATTTCTGTGCGATTATTCCACCAGGCAATGCAGTCGTCAAAGTGCTTAAGTTCCATCGGCTTTGTTTTGCTAAAGTGCTTGCGGTCGGACGGAATGTCTACGCGGTAAAACCAGCTTTCGCCGGTCGGCTCTTCGTTATTAAAAAAGAGGATGTTTGTAGTAATTGATGTGTAAGGGCTAAAAACGCTTCCCGGCAGGCGGATGATTGTGTGCAAATTAAAATCTGTAAGGAGCTTCTTTTTAAGATTATTTTTTGCATTGTCGTTTCCAAATAAAAATCCGTCTGGAACAATTACTGCGGCGCGGCCATTCTGCTTTAAGCGGTACATGATGACTGCCATAAAAAGATCTGCGGTTTCGCTTGAGCGGAGGTCTGCAGGGAAGTTCTGCTTGATGTCCTCTTTTTCGCTTCCGCCGTATGGGGGATTCATCAAGATTACATCGAAGGCGTCTTTTTGGGTGTAGTCTAAAAGTTTATTGATAAGGGAATTTCCGTGGTAAACCTTTGGGCTGTCTAGCCCGTGAAGAAGCATATTTGTTACGCAGAGCATGTAAGGGAACTGCTTTTTTTCTACGGCGTAAATTGAATTGTAGATTTTTTCTGATTCTTCGTTTGTGATGCTGCCTTTTGCGTCTTTTATTGCTTCTAGTTCTTTTATCCAGCTGCTTAAAAATCCGCCAGTTCCGCAGGCAAAGTCTGCCATTGTCTCGCCAATCTGTGGCTTTATCATTTTTGCCATAAACTGAGTTACGGCACGCGGAGTATAAAATTCACCGGCACTTCCGGCACTCTGCAGTTCTTTTAGGATTGTTTCGTAAATTTCGCCAAAAGCGTGGGTTTCTTCATAGCTTCCAAAATCAAGTTCATCGATGATATTTATAATCTGACGGAGGAGGACGCCGTCTTTCATGTAGTTGTTGGCATCTTCAAAAGTCGTCTTTACGATTGCTTTTCTGACTGGGGTTTCGGGAGTTACGTCAATTCCCTGAACCAAGACTTTGCCAGAATTGTCTGTAACGTCTTTTCCTTTAAGGGCAACAAAAAGCGTATTGTTTACAAAGTCCAGAAGTTTATCGCCGGTAAGGCCTTCATTTTGATTTTGTGCGTGTGCCCAGTTTCGCCAGCGGAGTTTTTCCGGGATGATTGATTCGTAGTTTTCGTCTTCAAATTCCCAGTCTTCTTCTTTTGCGTCGTATACTTTTAGAAACAGCATCCAGGCTATCTGTTCAATTCTTTGTGCATCGCCGTTGATTCCGGCATCGTTACGCATTACATCGCGGATTCGTTTTACAAAACTGCTTAAGTTGCTCATTTATTTTTCCTTTTATTTAATCAATTTGTTGTTCTTTTTTTGTCACACGGATTTGTGATTTGCTACGCAAATCACGGGCTTTTTTTTAT
>CAVCWN010000343.1:0-2627 GCA_963605975.1 Desulfovibrionaceae bacterium
CTATGACCTACGGTGAAATTGCAGCCCAGGTTGCCAAAAATCTTGGGATGAAAAAAATGTCTGCCCAGGCGGTTGGCGGGGCTGTGGGGCATAATCCGATTTCGCTTATGATTCCATGTCACCGGGTGGTTGGTGCGAATGGTAGTTTGACAGGGTATGCTGGTGGGTTGGAGAGAAAGGTTTGGCTTTTGGAGTTGGAGCAGAAGGGGCGGTAACGCAGTAGAATTAAGTCTTGCAAAAGTAGATGCAAAAATCAGCGAGGCAATAAATGCCCACGTCTGGCAAAAATATCCGGAAATGGCTGCAGTCGAAGCAGAAACTTATGCGGTAAGTAGTACGCGTTTGTATGAATCAGTGTACAAAAAAAATAAATCTGTGGTAAAAATTTACTTTGATAGTTTTGGTCACATTAAAAAAGAAGTCACTTCAAAATAAGGAAAACATATGGAAAATCAAGAAGCTGAAATTCAGTCTGAAGAGAATACTAGAACATTGTGCGGAACTGTGATTTTTTTTAAGGTAAACGTTGGTTCTAAAAGTGAAAAATTGCAACCATTTTTGTACCAGACTCAAAATCAACTTGTGCCGCTTTTTATGGCGAACTCAAATCCATTTGAGAACAACGAGTTTAAAGCCTTTGATGGAAAATTAGTTCAGGTAACCGGAATTATGAAGACTGGGACTTTTGAAGTTCAGCAAATTCAAGAATTGCAATAGAAAAACGGTGAAAAAGTCGGCCAGAACGTCAATATAATGTATTACTTGTTGAAAAGTGTATAAAATCAACAGAAAACAACATCTTTAATTGCAAAAGTCATTGTTTTCTACTATTATTTACTTATGAATGAATCAGTTATTGGTCGTGAAGAAGAATTAAAGCAGCTTCAGAAATGTTTAGAATCTCAGGAAGCTCAGCTTGTAATCGTCTATGGAAGAAGACGAGTTGGTAAAACTTTTCTCATTAATCATTTTTTTAACGGGCGGTTTGATTTTAAATTGACTGGAGATTTTAAAGGCAAAAAAAAGGATCAGCTTCACAATTTCTACACAGAATTAAAGCGTCAGTCAAAATCAACAGAAATTAAGGAAAGTGAAAACTGGGGTGAGGCTTTTGAAAATCTTCGTGATTACATTGATACTTTGAGCGAAAATGAAAAGCATGTAGTTTTCTTTGATGAAATGCCCTGGCTTGATACGAATAAATCAGGTTTTCTGGAAGCTTTTGAATATTTTTGGAACAGTTATGGTTCTGCAAAAGATAATCTTATTTTTATTGTATGCGGTTCAGCTACTTCCTGGATGGTAGAAAATATTGACCAGAATAAAGGCGGGCTTTTTAATCGTCAGAGCTGCAGAATTTATCTTGAACCCTTCAATCTGTACGAAACAGAAAAATATCTGCTTTCAAAAAATATAAACTGGAGCAGATATACAATAACTCAAGTTTATATGATTCTTGGTGGAATTCCTTACTATTTAAAGCAGCTTGATAAAGACATGACTTTTGATACAAACGTGGATAATCTCTTTTTTAGAAAAAGAGCTGAACTTTGGGATGAATATGAGCATCTGTACAACACGCTTTTTACAAACAGCGAAAATTATACAAAAGTTGTAGAACTGCTTTCAGAAAAACGCATGGGGCTTACTCGTACTGAAATTTCAGAAAAACTCAAAATTGCAGATAATTCAGGACTTACAAAAATTTTGAACGGCCTTGTTGATTCTGGATTTATACGTGCCTACCCATATTTTGGAAAAAGAAAACAGAATACTTACTATCAGCTTTGTGATTATTTTACGATGTTTTATTTTAAATTTATAAAACAAAATTACGGAACTGATGAAAGATTTTGGACTAATTCCCTTGATAATCCGTCCCGCACAAACTGGGAAGGTATGACTTTTGAACAGGTTTGCAAAGACCATTTCAGACAGATTAAGCGGAAGATTGGAATTTCAGGTGTATTATGTTCTGAATCCAGCTGGTCAGTACCTAAAACCACGGAACACGACGGTGCTCAAATTGATATGCTCATTGACCGCCGTGATAACGTTATCAGCGTGTGCGAAATGAAATTTTGTAAAGACAAATATATTATTACCAAAGACTATGATGAAAAGCTCCGCAACAAAATGAGTGTTTTTAAATCAGTTACCGAAACAAAAAAAGCTCTGCAGCTGGTAATGGTCACGACTTATGGCGTTGCCAATGGAATGTACAGTAATTCAGTTCAAAGTCAGGTTACTCTGGATGATTTGTTTTTGGATATAAAATTTTAGAGAATTAGCAGCAGTTTTTCTCTGTAAAGTCGACTCAAACTCTTTTCGCAACATTTTTTCCAAGATATTTTCCATCTCTCCGTATATTCTAACTTTATAAAAGTTCAACCAGCAGATTATTAGCATAGATTAATTAACTAAGAATCACCGGCCGTCAGGGGTCGGATTATATGTGGTTAACACCCACGGCGAAAAATTGAACTTTGTCTATTGTTTATAAAGGTTCGTACAGCAATCAAAATTGCTCCAACTTGGATGACAGCCAAGTAAAAAAAGTGTCATGCAGAAGTGCAATTTCTGCAGCGAACCTTGTAAATTAAAGGCACGTACAGCAACGCCTTCCA
>CAVCWN010000344.1:0-2563 GCA_963605975.1 Desulfovibrionaceae bacterium
TGAACTTTTATTCGAGATGCTTTTTTTTGATTAGCAGATTGTCCTGTAAAACGGTCATTTTTTGAGCCAGTTTTTCTTTTTTCGTGCTATACTTTAATCGAAAATAATCAAAGTCTTTGGAGGATTTCGATTATGGAATTTAAAAGAACTGTCTATCTTGAAAAACTCATAAACCGTCAGAATAATGGGCTTATAAAAGTAGTTACGGGAGCCAGAAGAAGCGGGAAATCTTATCTTTTGAATAAAATTTTTTTTGAGTGGCTAAAAAAAAATGGCATCAATGAAAATAACATAATCAGATTCGCCTTTGATTCTGACGAAGATTTAGATTTGCTTGATGATTTTCTTCCGGAAGAAAAAACAAAACTTCCACTTAGTAAAAATTCCTATATGGTTAATTCCAAAAAATTTCGTGCATTTATAAAGAGTAAAACAACTTCAGATGAAAAATATTTTCTTTTGCTTGATGAAGTTCAATTACTTGATGGTTTTATAAGTACATTGAACGGATTTTTACATCATACGAATTTTGAAGTTTATGTTACGGGATCAAATTCAAGATTTTTGTCATCTGACATAGCAACTGAATTTATGGGAAGAAGTTCTGTAATTCATATTTTGCCTTTGTCTTTTTCTGAATACTGTGAAGGATTGAATCTTTTACCAAAACAAGCGTGGAAAAATTATATTGTTACCGGTGGAATTCCACTTGTAGCTTTAATGAAGAGTGAAGAAGAAAAAATTGAATATCTTAAAAATTTATGTGATGAAACTTATTTAAAAGACATAATCAGTCATAACGGTATTAGAAAAAAGGAGGCCCTTTCGGACACTTTTAATATTCTTGCTTCTACAATTGGAAGTTCAGTAAATATTTTAAAACTTGCAAACACTTTTGAGACTGTAACAAAAAAGAAAGTCACTGATGATACAATTTCTGACTTTGTAAATTATTTTATTGATGCTTTTATTATTTCTAAGTCTCTGAAATTTAATATAAAAGGGAAAAAATATATTAATTCGCCATTCAAGATTTATTTTGAAGACATAGGAGTCAGAAATGCACGCTTGAATTTTCGGCAAATTGAAGAAAGTCACATCATGGAAAATATAATTTATAACGAACTTCGTTACCGTGGTTTTGAGATTGATGTTGGCGAAATGGACGTAAGTGAAAAAACAAATAGGCTTGATGTTAACGGTCAAAATATTTACGCTCAGAAAGCTCTTGAAGTTGATTTTATAGCAAGAAAAGGAAGCCAAAAATATTACATACAGTCAGCCCTGAACATAGATTCTGAAGAAAAAAAATTACAGGAGAAAAAATCTCTTTATTACATTGATGATAGTTTTAAGAAAATTCTTGTTACAAAAAATGACTTAAAACCTTATACCGATGAACAAGGCATTGAAATTGTAGATCTGTTTGATTTTTTACTGAATTATAAGATGTAATATATTGATGATTGTTTTTTAGAAGAAACTTTTATCGCCTTAAAAGTGTTCGTACTTTAAAAATCTTTTCCTTCCACCAATTTTTTTGTTATATTTAAATCAAGCCTTTCTCCTTTCGCAAAATCACCACTAAAATCGAGGAGTTCAGCACCTCCTGTGCTGCCACTAATGCGGAGTTTTTATAAGGAGCAAAAATGAATACACAAATCAAACTTTTTGAAGAAAAGCAGGTTCGATCTGTCTGGAATGCGGACGAAGAAGAATGGTATTTTAGCGTAGTGGATGTTTGTAACATTCTTTCTGAATCAGCAAGTAAGGATCCTGGTGCTTACTGGAGAAAATTAAAACAGCGACTAAAAAATGAAGGTAGTGAAGTCGTGACAAATTGTCACGGGTTGAAATTAACAGCCACTGATGGAAAAATGAGAATTACCGACTGTCTCACTGCCCAAGGCATCTTCCGCCTCATCCAGTCAATTCCATCTCCAAAAGCGGAACCCTTCAAACTTTGGATGGCGCAAGTCGCAAAAGAACGTCTGGACGAAATGCAAGACCCGGAACAGGGAATCCAAAGAGCACTTTTAGAATATCGTGCTTTGGGATATTCAGAAAACTGGATAAATCAGCGATTAAAATCAATTGAAATTAGAAAAGATTTAACTGACGAATGGAAAAAACACGGACTAGAGGAAGGAGTTCAATTCGCAACTTTAACAGACATCATCTACAAAACTTGGGCTGGAAAAACTGCAAAAGAATATAAATCGTTCAAAGGCTTAAAAAAAGAAAATCTACGCGACAATATGACGAACAAAGAATTGGTTTTGAATATGCTTGCTGAACTTTCCACAAAAGAAATTTCTGAATCAAAAAATCCTCAAAACTTCAACGACCACATTCAAAACGCTGTTGACGGTGCTACAATCGCAAAAAACGCAAGAACAGAACTTGAAGCAAAAACTGGAAAATCTGTTGTCACCCCATTAAATGCAAAAAATGGCATCGGACAAATTGAAAATGCAGCAACTTCCGTTTTAGACGATAACGAAGAATCAAAATAAAAATTAGGATTTCGAAATTTATGACCTACGCCTACATTCGAGTGAGC
>CAVCWN010000345.1:0-2561 GCA_963605975.1 Desulfovibrionaceae bacterium
ATCTTGTGGGTGTGGACATTGGCTGCGGAATGGAAACTTTGATTATCAAGGCGACTTCTCCTGTGAGCGAAAACTTTGACCCTGAAAAACTGGACAAATGTATCAGGCGAAATATTCCATTTGGGCTGGAAGTAAGGCGACCGGGGCACTTGCACAAATTTGTGGACGAAATTGAATTTGATAAAATCCGCTGTAAAAAGGCAAATATTGAAAATGCGCGCCGTTCGCTTGGAACTTTGGGCGGTGGAAATCATTTTATTGAATGTGATCGCGACGAAAGCGGAAACCTTTACATTGTGGTTCATTCGGGAAGCCGCCATTTGGGGCTGGAAGTTGCAAATTACTATCAGGACATGGCCTGGAAACAGTTGAATCATACGGAAGAAGGCGATATTCGTTCAGCAATTCAGGCATTAAAGGATGAAGGGCGGGAAAAGGAAATACAATCGCTTTTGCCAAAAATTAAAAACGCGGTTTGCACGGATATTCCTCAGTCGCTTGCTTATGTTGAAGGTGAGCTTTTTGAAGATTACATAAACGATATGAAAATCTTACAGAAGTTTGCAATGTTCAACCGGAAGGCGATGATTGACATAATTTGTGTCGGGCTCAGGCTTGATAAACACGACATCATCGACCAATTTACAACGATTCACAACTACATCGACACAGACGCAATGATTTTGCGAAAGGGTAGCGTTCGTGCTTTAAATGGCGAAAAGATTTTGATTCCGATTAATATGCGTGACGGAAGCCTTGTGTGCATCGGCAAGGGCAACGAGGACTGGAATTATTCAGCGCCTCATGGGGCCGGCCGCGTTATGGGAAGAAAAGAGGCTCGCTACAAACTTAAGATGGAAGATTTTGAAAATTCCATGAAAGGCATTTGGTCATCGACTGTTTGCAAAGACACGATTGACGAAGCCCCGATGGCCTATAAAAACATGGACGAGATTGTAAAAAATATTGAGCCGACCGCAAGCGTTGAAAATATAATAAAGCCGATTTTTAATTTTAAGGCTGCGGAATAACAGAGTCGTACTTTTGAAATTTCTTTGGGCGTTTCCTTGAAACTGGCGTTGGGCGTTACGGCACTTTGTGCCGTCGCTACGTTTCGCCCTTCGCTAATCGCTCATCGTCCGCAGGCTAAAGCCTGTGGACGACTACGGGGCTTCACATCGCTAACGCATGGGGTTTTTCTACTGGGATTGTAATTCAAAATATGGAAAAAAATGTAACTTTGGAGGAAAATATTTTATGGAAGAGCAGAAAAGCATCAGTGATGGCGGAAGTAAATACGTCATTTTAGTTTATGGGAATGATTTGCGCCGTGGTTGGGATGCGGATTTTTATAAATGGCTTTGTAAAGATTATTCTAATGTGAGTAATCGTGGATGTTATGAAAGCGCACCGTGGGTTTATGTGAACATTTTCAATAAAACTTTTTTTCCGGCAATTCCAGGGTTTAAAATAACGGATACTTTGCACGACCATGCCGTTACAATTGAAGAATTTTACAAAATCTTAAAAGAATACGAAAAAAATCCTGAATCGTTTGAAGAATCGGAAACCGTGGTTTCAATTTACAAAAAATATGAAGGAAAAGACCCTTTAGTTTTCTATAAAGAACGCTTTGATTGTGGTGAAGGGGCGGAGTATTTGCGGGATATTCGCGTGTGGAAATAATTTTACGGAGGGGGGACTTAATGCAGTAGGGATTGTAGGGGCGGCGAAGCCGTTCCGAAGTGGAGAGAAGGCGAAGCCTGAACGGAACGAAGGAATGTAGCGATAGCGGAACCCCGAAAAGCCCGACCCGGAGTGGAGTGAGGGCGAAGCCCGAACGGAACGGAGGGGACTGCCCAAAATAAAAAACAGTAGTATATTACTGACGGAGCCTTAAAATGCTTATAAAAAAACTCGATGTAAAATCTATCATCACAAAATCTAACTTGCCGGCGGCGGATTATTCTGTGAATCCTTATGTGGGCTGTAGTCACGCATGCAAATATTGTTATGCGTCTTTTATGAAACGATTTACCGGGCATTCAGAAGTTTGGGGAACTTTTCTGGACGTGAAATATTGGGAGCCGGTGAAAAATCCGGAAAAATATTGTGGAAAAGATTTTTTTCTGGGCTCGGTTACTGACCCTTACAATTCGCATTCTTTTATCATGAAGAAATAAAAAAGAGATAAATATGATTTACACGAGCCAATACTCATCTCCACTTGGAAAAATGACTCTTGCCTGTGATGACCAGGCGATTGTCGGTCTGTGGTTTAATGGACAAAAATATTTTGGGAATATTCTGCCGGCTGAAACTGAAGAAAAAAATCATCCGCTTTTTGACCAGGCACGGAGGTGGCTGGACATTTATTTTTCTGGTCGCCAGCCGGATTTTCTTCCACCCTTGAAGTATGGTTCTACGCCTTTTCGTAAAATGGTTTGTGACATTATGTTGACAATTCCGTATGGAAAAACTATGTCCTACGGCGAAATTGCAGCCCAGGTTGCCAAAAAGCTTGGGATGAAAAAAATGTCTGCCCAGGCGGTTGGTGGGGC
>CAVCWN010000346.1:0-2547 GCA_963605975.1 Desulfovibrionaceae bacterium
AAAGAGTTCTTATGAACAATGGCTTTACTAAAGATAAGAATATGGTTCAGGGTAAGAACTGGGGCGGAAAAGAAGTGGTTGGTTTGAATGTATTTACTTATACAAATCACTAAGCACTTTTTCTGCGGTGGTATTTAATGCCGTTTTGGGATGGTATTTGTTTGCGGGAAGATTTGTATATGAAAGAAGGGCTGAGAAATAAAAGGAAACATGGAAACTAACAGATTGATTTTAAGAAAATATAATATGACAGATTTACAGGATTTATATGAATATCTTTCTGATCCGGATGTTGTCAAGTTTGAACCGCACAAACCTATGACGAAAGAAGAGGTTAAAGAAAATCTTGACTGGAGAATTAGTACAGATGAAATGATTGCAGCGGAATTGAAAGAAAATCATAGAATGATAGGAAACATATATTTGGGAAAAAGAGAATTTGATTCCCTTGAATTAGGATATGTATTCAACAGAGCATACTGGGGAAAAGGTTATGCATATGAAAGTGCATCTGCTTTAGTAGAATTGGCTTTTAGCCAGGGAATACATAGAATTTATGCGGAATGTGATCCTATAAATACTGCTTCATGGAAACTGCTTGAAAAACTTGGATTTAAGAAAGAAGCACATTTCAGAAAAAATATATTTTTTTGGAAAGATGAAAATGGCAAGCCCATCTGGAAGAATACCTATGTGTATGCAAAGTTAAATGAAGGAACAGAAAACATGACAATACACTACGAAAAATTAAGTGAAAATAATTTTATCTATACCGATTTAAAACAAGCTCCACAACTGAAAACTTCTGCTGCCAAATGGTTTTCAAGTAAATGGGGCGTCCCTGAAGAAGCCTATCTTGAATGTATGAATGATTATTTATCCCAAAAAACTGAATACGGCTGGTTTCTTTGCCTTGTGAAAGATGACAAAAGTGATAACAAAAAAATTGTTGGCGGTTTAGGCGTCATCGAAAACGATTTTCACAATCGAAAAGATTTGTCACCGAATATTTGTGCAGTTTATACCGAGGCAGAATATCGAGGCAATGGAATAGCAGGACATTTGCTTACTATGGCTGTTGAAGATTTAAAATGCAAGGGAATTAGTCCGGTTTATCTGCTCACCGACCACACTGATTTTTATGAGCGTTACGGCTGGGAATTTTTGTGTATAGTTCAAGGTGATGGGGAAAATAAAATGTCGAGAATGTATATTCATCGGTAAAAAATCGCTTAATATGGGAGAAGCAAAATGAAAATTCAACTTGGAATTGCACGTTGTGGACTAGCTTGCTGTTTGTGCAGTGAAAATGAAAATTGCCGTGGTTGTAATTCTGGAGACTGCCCAGATAAAGATTGGTGCGAAAACAGAAAATGCTCTTCAGAGAAAAAAATAGGTCATTGCTACGAGTGTGACAGTGTAGAGGAATGCAGAAAAGGCTTGCTGTCTAAAATTAAGCCTTACGCTTTTTCAATATTCGTAAAAAGATATGGCAGAAAAGAACTTCTGAACTGTCTTGAACGTAACGAAAAAAATGGCATTGTTTATCACCGCAGTGGTGTAAATGGCGATTATGATGATTTTGATGATGTTGAAAAGTTAATTCAGTTTATAAAAAAAGGTTCAAAATGAAAATTGAAATAAATAAATTATCCGCAGACTTGTTTCTTGAACTATACACTTCGGTTGGCTGGGAAGCTCCTTGCCGGGAACAGGTGGCTCTTGCCCTGAAAAACAGCCTTGCAACTTTCGTGGCTTATGATGGCGAAAAGGCTTTGGGAATGGTCAGGCTCTTGGGTGACGGCGGAATGAGTTTTTATGTAAAGGATTTTGCCGTGGTGCCGGACTGGCAAGGAAAAGGCGTTGGCAAAGCTTTGATGGCAGCTCTCCATGATTATATTTTGGCTCACGTGGAAAAGGGCTGGGCTGTCAGTCTGGAATTAATCAGCACAAAAGAGGCGGTCGATTTTTACAAAAAACAGGGATTTGAAGAAAGGCCGTGTGCATGGGACGGCCCTGGAATGTTTAAGATGATTAGGAATTGAGGAGGTTGATACGTGAAAATAAAAAGATAAGCTTTTCGATCTCTTTCCCATGTAAAAGTCGCTTTTCTTTTGTAGTTCCATGAGCTTTTGTGATTTTCTTAAAGTCGCAATATTCATATAACGGTCAGTAAGATGAGTTGCAAGTTCTCCGGACCTTGCATTTGAACCAGTTATCAAAACATGCAACCCAATTCTTAAAAGACGGTTTACAAACAAAAACCACTCGTCAATTTAAACTGCACTATTTTTGATTTTTCTACTGCATCAACCTGAACTGCATTCCAATTCTTTTTACGATTTCTGCAACCACATAAGAAGGTTCAAGCACTTTGATTACCGGGCCAAACTGCAAAAGGCGGATTACCATTTCAAGTTCGTCATCACGGTTGAACTCAAGTTCCATTTTATATTTGTTTTCATCAATTTTTACCGTGCGTTTTTTTAGATTCGCAAAATGCATGCTCACTCTTTCTAGGGCATTTCGTTCATCAGTAAGTTCAAG
>CAVCWN010000347.1:0-2514 GCA_963605975.1 Desulfovibrionaceae bacterium
TCCCTGCCCTACGCAATACTACTTAAAAAGCACGAACTACTAACACACCAAAGCCGTTGTAGTTCTTGTAGCTGCTGATGACGTTGCCACAGGAGAAATCCAACTTGTACGCGCCATAATAGCAGTCAGAACTCTGCGAACTGCTCCAATAATAACTTCTACCAATTGTAAAGCCACCTACTTTAGTCAAACTTGTCTGCAAGGTTTCTTTGTTCTTGTAAATTTCATACAGTTCTGAAATTGAAGGAATGTACCAGCCACTTGCAAGGTCGCCTGTATACCACTTGCCATAATTATTAGCAAAATTGAATGCAGGGTAATTTGTTGCAGCATTTGCGCTACCTTCCGGGTCTACTGAACAGATTACATCCCAGTTATTACTGCCGTCACTGTCATCGGTAAATGTGAAACCGCTGCTTGTATCTCCGTTATATTTTGCAATTATATCTGTAAAACTTGTGTTATAACCGGTTGTATCATATTTTGCCCACATTAAGATAGAATCAGATTTCTTTAGGCCAAGTCCAAGCACTACACCGTTTGCGTTAAAGCCTGCAACTACTGCAACTGGTTTATTATTTTCATCAGTTGTGTAAGAATCAAGGTTTGCAACATCAAATGTAGTTCCGTCTGTAAGAATAATATCGCCCACAACAGGAGTTTTTACAGTTATTTCCACACTGTCTGTTTTTTCACCAGCTTTAGCAGTAATTGTAACTTTTCCATCACTCACTCTTGTTACAACACCGTTTTCGTCAACTGTAGCAACTTCTTCGTTATCAGAAGACCATGTTATAGTCTTGTCCGCAGCATTTTCAAGGCTTACGCTTGCAGTAAGGATAATTTTACCTCCATTAATTCCGTTATTTACCTGTGTTACTGTAGAAGTAATCTTAACGCTTTCTACTGCGACTGGTGTAACTTCTGGGTCAGCGCACCCCACTGCAGTAAGTGCAAAAACTGCCATACACGCAAGAACCAAATTCTTAAATTTTTTCATCTTTTTCCTCCATTTAGTTTGATGAATTTATTTTTCTAAAAAAGTTTTCAACCAGTTTTTACCGTTTGAATTTCTTTTTGAATCCAGTGTTAGAACTTGAAAGCGTTTTTCTTTTTCGCCTTTAAGTTTCAATACTTCTTTATAATTTTTCTTTGTTAGGTTTCCATCGTCATAATCAAAATAAAAAATTTTCAGTTCAGGATTTTCTTCTAAAAGAACTTCGAACATTCCGTTCAATAAGTTGTCATCTTTATTTAACCCAAAACCAACAATCGCAATTTTTGAACAATCTTTTAATTCGCAAAATGCATCTGAATAAAGTTGTATAACGTCAAAATACATGATTGGTTTAAGTGCAACCTGGGGGAAAATAAAAGGAATACAGTTTTCGTGTTTTTCAGATTCGTTTCGTATGCATTTATTTTCTAAATCAAAAAATGAATCAACATCGCCATTCAAGTGATAGACTTTTTTGTCTTTAAAAACACCGTCTGTTCTTTTTGAATAGTTTGTAGTGCAGACAACAAAATCCTCATCTTTATACAAAGAAAAATGATTTTTTACATCTTCATAATAGGAATTTGCAGTTTTAGGGCTTACCTGCTTAATCACTTCCCTCATCACAAACAAAAGGGAAACAATTTTTCTATACTGAGTTTTATTACGCGAAGGGTAAAAAGCAGAATCAAAATTTTCAAACAACAACTGATAGTCAATGCAGGAATTTAAAATTTTATTTGTAAGGTCTTTTAATTCTTCAAATTCTTTTTCATATTCTGTTTTTTCATCTTGATTTTTAAAGATTGCACTAGAAAAATCCATAATAAAATTTTTATTCAGCTGAAAAAAATCACTGTCTTTATTTATCCAGCTTCCTTTGTTAAAAGAATTTTTTATGTTTTCGTTCAGCTTGTCTTTTATTTCATCGCCGCACAAAAAAAGCGAAAGGGCAACATTAAATTTTATAAAACCTTCAATTTCAATTTTTTTATTTTTTTTGTCATCTTTGTCTTTTTCGCTGTCCGTATCTGCAAAAACTTCATCAAATTTATCAATCGCCTTTTTTAAAACTGAAAACTTTGGAAGTTTTTCGTTATTTTTTTTAAAAGATTCAAATAAATTCGCTTCATCATCTTTTGCCTTTATTTTTTTTATGATTTCATCTTTTTGATTTTTTATCATTGATTCAGCAATTTTCTGAACGTCACTTTGAGAAAGTTTTAAAAAATCTGAAAAATTTTTCTTTGCTTCCTTTACGACTTTATCTTCAGGATTTAAAACCTTAAAAGCAAACTCCGCCCCAGTCGGAAAGCCGTAGGAACATTCCGCTCCCGCTCCAAAAAAGAAACCTGTTTTATTTTTAGAAGTTGTTGATTTTTCACTCATTGCCATATCCAAAATTTAAAAACAAAAAGACCGCCTGCATCTCACGGATTTTTCCACGGACGCAAACGGTCTTACCATCACCGAAAAAATATTATTAAAGAAAGATTTATCGCTGAACTGAACTGAAC
>CAVCWN010000348.1:0-2418 GCA_963605975.1 Desulfovibrionaceae bacterium
TTCTTCGTATTCTTGAAGAGTACAGGCAGCACACAGCCTTAAAAAGAAACTACCGAGTACTTGATGATTTTGAACAGAAATATCTTATTTACAGAAATGAAAGTGCATTCAATGATGTTCAAAATCTTTCGCTTTTGACAGGGGACAATTTTGGCTGGCATTTTGCAGAAAAGGTCAGCACGCTTGTAAATAAGGTTGCAGAAGAAAATCTTGACCTAGAAAAGCTTGCTTCTTGTACCGAAAGTACGACATTGCCGCTTCTGGCAGAAATCACAAAAAAATATCGTTCAATCCTGGAAGAAGAAAACGCCCTGGATTTTTCTTTAATTCAGACTTATATGTGGAATCTTTTGCAGGATGATTTTGTTCTAAGTGAACTGCGTTCAAAATTTCAGTACATCATGGTGGACGAATACCAGGACACAAACCGCATTCAGGAAGCAATACTTTTAAGGCTTGCCTTCCCTAAAAACAGAATCTGTGTTGTGGGTGACGATGACCAGGCTCTTTACCGCTTTCGTGGGGCAACGGTAGAAAACATTCTGCGTTTTCAGGAAAACTTTAAGAAAGGCGAATGCAAGAAAATCGAACTTACAAAGAACTATCGCTCGCATCCGGATGTCATCGACTTTTACAATAAATGGATGGCGACCACTTACCAAGATAAAAAGGAAAGTGGCAGCTGGGAAGGCGAAAATGGAGAAAATTTCCGCTACAGTAAAATCATTCAGAACGCAGGAAAGCAGAAGCGGGAAAACACAAAATATCCTGGAGTGGTAAAAGTTACCGGGGAAAATGCAGACTTATGGTACCAGGAATTCTACAACTTTGTAACTTTCCTAAAAGAATCTGAGAAACTTACGGACTTTAACCAGATTGCTTTTTTGAGTAAATCTGTAAAAAACGAAAAAGTTTCGGCTCTTGCTTCTTACCTTGAAAAAAGAGGGATTGCAGTTTTTTCGCCCCGCTCGGATATGTTCTTTGAACGCCGTGAAATAAAACTTGTAATCGGAGCTTTTGCCTTTTTGTTTCCGAATCTTGTGGAAAATTATTTAAAGACTGGCTCTTCGACTAAACAAAAGCCAGTCTGGAACTATTACGAAGAGTGCGTAAAGTGTTTTGCAGAAGAACTTCGAAATGAACCCGAAAAAAACAAGGGCTTAAGAATCTGGGCGGTGACCAAGGCCAAAGAACTTGCAACTCTAAAAGAAAATACGGACTACACCTTTGCAAACCTTTTTTACGAAATTTTGCAGTTTCCGCTTTTTACCCAGATGGTGAATGTGGATTTATCAAGCGGAGTTCAGGATTTGCGACCAGTCTACAATCTGGCACTTTTCAGCCGCCTTATTTCAAAATTTGAATTTTT
This sequence comes from Desulfovibrionaceae bacterium, assembly GCA_963605975.1. GTDB lineage: Bacteria > Spirochaetota > Spirochaetia > Treponematales > Treponemataceae > Treponema_D. The sequence continues at coordinate 1,370 of CAVCWN010000348.1, forward strand.
AACAGGAGTCATCATCCTGCGGCCGGAACACATAAAAAAAGATGTTAGAAATCTTTTTAACTACTACCTTAATTTTTTGTGGGACGGAGGACTTGGCGAATACGAAGATTTTGACATGACCACTCCCAGCGGCTGCATCAGTTTTATGACAATTCACCAGTCAAAGGGCCTGGAATTCCCGGTCACCTGTGTTGATTCTTTGGATTCTTCCCCACGCAAGGATTATGACCAGCTGGACGTGGATATTGCAGAAATCTATTACAAAAAAAAGAACTGGGAACCTTTGGAAAGAACCAAGTATTTTGACTTCTGGCGTCTGTATTACACCGCATTCAGCCGGGCAAAAAATCTTCTAGTCCTGACCTGTGTAGAAAATGCACAAAGCAGGGAAAAGGGAGAAAAAACTTCCCCTTCAAAATATTTTAATCCACTTTTTAAGGATGTCCTGGGTTGGACCGAACTTAAAAAAGACTGGCCGGATTTTATTCTGGATGAAGTTCAAAAAGCAAACATCAAGCACGAATATTCTTTTACTAGCCACATACTTTTGTATGAAAACTGCCCAGTTCAGTACAAGTTTTTTAAGGAACTGGAATTTACCCCGGTCCGTACAAACGGAGTAATGTTTGGTACCTTAGTGCATCAGACAATAGAAGATGTGCACAAGGCGGTACTTGAAGGGCATTCAGAAAAAGTTACGGAAGAAAACATTTTTCACTGGATGATGGAAAACTATGGTCAGCTTACAAAACTTACCGGCCTTTACCTTCGCGAAAGTGCTTTGAACATCATAATGAAGCATGTAAAAGGCTATGTGGATTATGCACAAAAAGACTGGAACCGGATAAAAGAAGCGGAAGTTCCGGTTACGCTGCAAAAAGAAAATTACATTCTGGAAGGAAAAATTGACCTTATTCAGGGGAGTGACGGCAGTGTAGAAATACTGGACTTTAAGACAGAAAAAAAGCCGGATGTAAACACAGAAGAGGATCGTGAAAAACTGCGCCGTTACAGAAGACAGCTGGAAATTTATGCCCACATAATTGAAC
>CAVCWN010000349.1:0-2354 GCA_963605975.1 Desulfovibrionaceae bacterium
CCTGCATACATTGCAATGGTTTTTAATTTTGTAATTTTCCTTGTAAATGACATTTATGGATTTATCAGCTGGAAAAAAATCAGAGCACGGCAGGAAAGGTAAAGAATTCTTCTCCAGCTTTAAAAAACTGACTTCTTTTTTTTCTAATCATTCATCAGCCAATCAAGTGCGTTCATTCGAGTTATTCCGTCATAGTCGCAAGGGGGGTCATCATCTAGCGTAAGAATCATCTTTGGATAATTGTCTTTGATTGTTTTTAATGGACGCAGTTCCCGCTGCAAGGTTTGCTCATCACGAACACTTGCGGCAACCTGAATGTAAGTATTTCCGTCCTGAGTTTGAGCGACAAAATCAACTTCCGTATCGTCAATTTTTCCAACATACACGCTATAGTGACGGCGCAAAAGTTCAAGGTAAATTACATTTTCTAAAATATGCCCCACATCCATCGCCTTTTTTCCAAGCATAAAATTCCGCAAGCCTATGTCCGACACATAATATTTTTCAAGACTCTTTAAATATTCCTTACCCTTTATGTTGTAGCGACTAGCCCTATAAACAACAAAACTTTCTTCAAGGGCACTCACATATTTTTCTATCGTCTTTGGATCAGATTTTCTGCTGTTTGAGGTGAGAGTGTCCGCAATTTTCTTTGAGGAAAGTTCTAACCCGATATTATCAAACAAAAAACTTGTCACGCTTTTTAGCACAGTTGTATCAGAAATCTTCTTTCTGTCGATTATGTCTTTTACTAAAACTGTGTTGAAAATTCCTTCAAGATAGGGATTTATTTCTGATGGAGTCTCTAAAAGTTCAAGCACATAAGGAAAAGAACTTGTACTTATATATTGATTGTAGGCTTTAGAAAGATTTTCTTCCTGATTTGTCGCGGTCACAAATTCCTTAAAAGACAAAGGCAGCATTTTGATTTCTACATAGCGACCGCTTATGAGTGTTGCAATTTCGCTTGAAAGAAGAAATGAATTCGAGCCTGTCAAATACAAATCCACGTTTTTTTTAACATAAAGACTGTCCACAAGATCAGGAAAATTTTCCACATGCTGAATTTCATCAAGAATTATATAATTCATTTTTGAAGTCAGCCGTTCTTTTATGTAAGTGTAAAGATTATCCGGATTTCTCAAAGGCTTGTTTTCATATTCTTCAAAATTAAGAAAAATAATTTGATTTTCTTCAACGCCACTAGCCAAAAGTTGCCTGCGGAACATTTCAAGAATTGTAGATTTTCCACACCGCCTGATTCCTGTAACAATTTTTATGATTTTTTTGTCTTTAAGATTATTCAAGCGGTCAAGATATTCACTACGGGCAATAAATTCTTGGTTTAAGCTATATTTTCCTTTCATATTTTTGTATTATATTCCCAAAAGTCTGTAAAATCAACAAGTTTTGGGATTATATTCCCAAAAGTCAGGATAATTACACTTTTTTAGCGGAATCTTGCTAAAAAACACCCGTCCTCGTGCGAATTAATAACACCCACTGCCTGCAAGTATGAATAAACCACAGTTGTTCCAACAAATTTCATTCCGCGTTTTTTTAAATCTTTGGATATTTCATCAGAAAGAGGCGAAGTTGTCCTGTTATTTTCATAAATCACTTTTCCGCCTGTCCAATGCCACAAATATTTTGAAAACGAACCATATTCTTTTTGTATATCCCGAAAAACTTTAGCATTTGTAACGGCTGCCTGAATTTTTAAGCGGTTTCTGATGATAAAAGGATTATTTTTCAACTCCTCCAATTTTTCTTCATCATATCCGCAAACTTTTTCCAAATCAAAATTGTCAAAGGCAGCCCTAAATGCTTCGCGTTTATTCAGTACGCATTCCCACGAAAGCCCCGCCTGGAAGCATTCTAAAATCAGCATTTCAAAAAGTTTTTTATCATCGTAAAGCGGAACGCCCCACTCTTGGTCGTGATAGCGAATGTACTTTTCATTTTTAGGATTTACCCAGTGACAGCGATTTTTGCCGTCTTGCCATTTAATCGTCATTTTGCTGTTCATGCGTGACCATATCTCCTTCGACAAACTGGAATTTGTCAGCCTAATTGCTTTTTGATTTCAGCTTTCACTTTATCCAAATCACTGCAAGTCAAGATTGGAATTAGCCGGTTGATTTCATCAATGTTCCTATCCCACCACTTGAATTTAAGCAGCAATTCAATCAGTTCATCGTCAAAGCGCTTTTGAATCGCTCTTGCGGGGTTTCCAACGACCTTTGTATATGGTGCAACATCACTGCCCACAACGCTGTTTGCACCAATGATCGCTCCGTTTCCAATGTGAACGCCGGGGAGAATCACCGCATTTTGCCCAATCCAAACATCAT
>CAVCWN010000350.1:0-2223 GCA_963605975.1 Desulfovibrionaceae bacterium
GGCCTGACCTATCAGTTGAATAAAGGGCTTTTCATTTCCCCTGCCCTTTATGACCTGAATTTTTTTTTGAGTGTAAAAAGAAGTTTTGTTTTTTAAATCAACAATTGCGCTAAACCCGTAAACTGTATCTGTAGGTAAAACTGCAACTTGTCCCAAAAGAAGTTTTTCTACAGCAATTTGAATGGAATTTTTATCAGACTTCTTTAAGATCATAAAGAACTCCATTTTTTAAGATTTTTCTTTTCTTTTGATTGGCAGAGACAAATCCATGATTATAATCATAAAGGAAAAGAACCAGGTAAACTACAATTCCAATAACAAAGCCTGTTGATTTACAAAATTTCTCTGGAGCAAACTTTGGCTGTGAGTGTTTAACAACAAGGCCTGCATCATAAATTCTTACTTCTCTTTCAGGAAGACCTGTAATCTTTACAAGTTTTTCACCTTCGTAAATATAGCCCAATTTTCTGGCATAAGAGGCAAGAACATCCCTGTCATTAAGCAGAGCATTTTTTTCCATAACGAGTTCTGCATTGATTTTTTCAATTTCCGCTTTATGTACGCTAAGCAGCCTTTTTTCTTCCAACATTTGCTTTCTTGCCCAAAGCCCATCTGGCCCTACAAGCATTGAAGTAAGAACATAAAAAATTGTGCCTGCAAAAACAGCGTAAAGAAGTCTACATCTATTCATGATAATTTTAAATCGGCATAAAAAGACATTTTCTACAATCAATTTATTCACATAAAATAATAAAATTAAAAAAATTGTCTTTTTTTTGAAATTTGTTTTATAATGTAGGGGATATTTCTTATCATCCGGCCAGAAAAAATTATTTTATGTAAATGCTAAAAATAAAAAATTTAAATATTTCCATATTATGTGCCGATATATAAGCAGTATCTTTTACAAAGGGGATTTATATGGAAGGCTCATCAGACGACTTCAAGGAATTAGAACCATTGGAAAATTTAGATTCACTGAACAATATGAAATCCGATTTTGATTTGTCAGATTTTACTTTTGATGACATCAGTTTAGATGATGCAGATTCAAGTGATAAACTGACAGGTGAAGAAACTGTACCTGAAGAAGATGCTCTGGCAGCTTTTGAAGTTCCAGGTGCTGTTTTTGAAGAAGAAACTTCTCAAGAAAGCAAATCTTCCACAGAGGAAACTTTTACGGAAGATTTTTCATCTCTTATTAATAATGATATTTCTTTGACTGACAGTCAGAATGACATTCCACAAAATCTGCCTGCTGGAGAAGCAAGTCCGGCTGCAGAAAGCAAGGCAGGAGATATTCCTGATTTATCTGCATTTGATTTTGCGGATGGAGAAATTTCCCTCGATTCATTTATTTCACAAGATGAACTCGATAAAGCCGAAAGTCAAATTGAAGGAGCAAAAGGTTTTGGACAAGAAACAGCTCCGACTATGCCGGCAAGTGATGATGGAGAAATTTCTCTTGAAGACTTTTTGGGAGACGACTTTGCATCTTTTGATACCCCTGCTCAAAAGACAGAAGAAGTTATTGCTGATGAACCTGTTTTAGACATAGATCTTTCCTTTGACGATTCAGCAAAAGATATTGAAATGGAAGACAATAATGATTCTGCCGATTCCATTGAAGTTTCTTCCTTGCCACAAACTTCCATGGAAACTGAAGAAGAAAGTTCATCATCTACAATTGGTGAAAGTGTTGACTTGTCAGAATTTGGCATTGAAGATGAAGGTGAACATCAAACTACCCTTCCTCAAAATGAAGAAGAAAATAAAGTTACAGAAGACTCAAAAGACATTGAAATGAATGTTGATGTTGACAGTGACAGCGAGAAAGGCTCTGAAGCTTTAACGGAAAAAACTAACGAAGAAGAAAATGACAGTGATGATGACGATGTTTCTCTGGCACTTGATAGTGATAGCCAGGAAGAATTTGAAACATCAAATCAAACAAGTCCAAATTCTTCAGCCGACGATGATTTTGATGTAGACGCCCTTCTTTCAAACATTGAAGATGAAAGCGAAAAAAAAGATGATTCTACAAGTGCTCTTACTGAAGAAAACCATGCTGATGAAAGTGAAAATAATTTCGCGCTGGACGAAGCTGAATTTGATGCAGTTCCTACAAAAGAAAATCCTGTAGAAGAAAATCTTACTGGTGAAACTCCTGCTGATGAAAGTGAAAATAATTTCGCGCTGGACGAAGCTGAATTTGATGCAGTT
>CAVCWN010000351.1:0-2184 GCA_963605975.1 Desulfovibrionaceae bacterium
CCCGTGCAAAACTCCGCAGATTGAAATCCAACAATTTCAAAGAAACGCCTCACGGACTTACAGGTCGAAAATCTGCAAAAACAGTCATCAGCGGTTATGAAGCAGTCATAAATGATCAACTGCGTCAGGGAGTAACAAATTCTGTAAACATTTTCGACAAGCTAAAAGAAGTCGGTTATAAGGGAAGTTTGAGCAGTGTAAAAAGATACATCATAGCGAATAAAAATCTTGTACCAGCAAAACGTCAGCTTGTAGAACCACAGGGAAGCCGTGGAATCAGATATTTCACAGCTCCTGGAGAAGCCTTTCAGATGGACTGGGGATTTACGAAAGTTCGCGATTATTCAGGTTTTGAATATCAGGTAGCATGTTTTGCCATGATTTGTCACCACTGTGGAATGAAATATGTGGAATTTTTCCCAAATGCAAAGCAGGAAAATCTTTTCATCGGGATGATTCATGGATTTCAGTACATGGGGATACCACAGAAAATCCTTACTGATAATATGAAATCCGTCGTCTTGAAAAGAGATTTTGAAGGTCGTCCAATATGGAATCATGATTATGAAATCTTCATGAAAACAATCGGTTTTGAAACGAAACTTTGTAAACCTCGTCATCCGTTTACAAAAGGTAAGGTAGAACGTCTTGTCCGCTATGTAAAAGATAATTTTATTGCTGGACGTCAGTTCGTGAATGTTTCAGACCTGAATGAACAGGCTCTTCAGTGGTGCAATGACAAAAATTTCGTTTTCAGAAAAGAAATTGAAGGATTTTCAGCAGTTTTGCACCAAGATGAATGCAAAAAAATCTGTCTGCCACTTTCAGTGAACAATCCTGAAGTTATAATTTATCTTTTTCCTGAAAGAAAGATAAGTTTTGATGGATTTGTGACCTACGAAGGGCGACGATTTGGCGTTCCATATTCCTATGGCCTGAAAATCGTAAGAATTAACAGAACCGAAAGATTGATTTCAATTTATTCTGATGACATGAGTCGCTGCCTTGTAACGCATGATGTGACCTGGAGCCGAAAGGATTCCTTCTGCAAAGACCAGTACGTAAATACTGCCCAACCAGAAGAACATCCGACAGCTCCTGTAAAATCGATTGTTCGTCAAGCATTGGAAATATCTAACGATGACAGTTTTAGTAAGTTCAATTTTGAGTGAGGAAAAAAATGGATAATATGAAGATTGATATGATTATGAATCATCTTGAAAACTTAAAAATCAAGATGTCGAGTGAAGAATTTGCAAATTTTGTGGATGAAAATGAATTTTCTCTGCAAGATTTGGATGCAATTTCGAAAGTTTTTGATTTTCTTGCAAAAAGAAAAGATGAAGCTTCAATTCAGATGATGCTAAAACTGAGTAAACTTCCTCTGAAATCTCCCAAAACTTTTGCAAATTTCAATTTTGAAGAAGTCCAGGGAAAAAATGCAGACCTGTTAAAAGGGCTTCAGTCTTTGTCTACGCTGTATTCTCATAGAAATGTTGCACTGATTGGGCCTGCCGGAACGGGAAAAACACATATCGCGATGGCCTACGGCTATGAATGCTGCCAGAACAAGTTGAAAACCTATTTCGTAAAGATGACGGAACTGAATGACATGTTTACAGAGGCAAGACAATACGGAAAAACAGGAAAACTGATTACAAGCCTTGTAAAGCCTTCCTGCCTGATTATCGATGAAGTCGGACACTGCGTCTTTGATAAAGAAAACACAAGGATGTTTTTCGACCTTGTTGACCGCCGCTACAACAAAGAAGGTCCTTACACAATGATTTTTACAAGCAACAAACAGCCAGCCCAATGGAAGCAGAATTTCTGTGAAGATGATTCTCTGCTGTGTGCTTTAGACAGAATCTTTGATGATGCCCTGATTTTCAATCTTCGAGGAAACAGTTACAGGGGAAGAAACTGCGAATCTTATTCTCTGTCAACTATCAGAGGTAAAGCTATTAATTCAGAACTCGCAATCGTTTCAAAATAACCAATTTTAAGAAACTGAGTTTCTGGTCGTTTCTAGTGAACTTAGAATTGGTTTTTCTCGCTGAACTCCTGGAGGTTAATTTCGGTGGACGCTAACAATCTTACTGAGGGCAGCATTTTTAAGAACATCTGGATTTTTGCCCTTCCCTATTTTCTTTCGTACTTTCTGCAAACGCTTTATGGCATGGC